>JAFALP010000090.1 GCA_019234175.1 Actinomycetota bacterium
AGGAGCTCTTCCAGGCGGTCGTCTCGTGCGCGGAGAAGGTGGTCGTGCGCGCGATCCCCGCGACCGACATCGACCGCAACGGGTTGCACAAGTCCAATCTCGCCGGCCTGCGCGCGATGCTGCAGGCATTGTCGCCGCCGGCGGAGGCGTGCCTCGTCGACGGCTTCCGGCTCGGTCCGCTCGCTCCCGCGCACACCGCGGTCGTCGACGGCGACGAGAAGAGCGCTGCCATCGCCGCCGCGTCGATCGTCGCGAAGGTGACGCGCGACCGGCTCATGCGCCGGCTCGACGCGCTCTATCCCGCCTACGGCTTCGCGCAGCACGTCGGCTACATCACGCCGGGCCACTCCGCCGTCGTGCGCGAGCGCGGGCCGTCGGCCGTGCACCGCCTCTCGTTCCAGGCTCTGTGTTACGGCGGTGAACTCAGCCGAGCGTAGGGCCGCGCGCTGGTACCGGCTGCGCGGCTGGCGGATCGTCGGCGCGAACGTGTGGGCCGGCCGCAACGAGATCGACCTCGTGGCCCGTCGCGGCCGCTCGCTCCGGTTCGTGGAGGTGAAGGAGAAGACCGGCCCGCGCTTCGGCGATCCGGCGGAGATGGTCACCGTCGAGAAGCAGCGCCGCGTGCGCCGTGCCGCCGCCGCGTTTCTCGCGTCGCATCCGGAGCTCCGCGGCCTCGACGTCGCGTTCGACGTCGTCGCCGTGTGGGAGGGATCGCTCCGCAGGCTGCCCGACGCGTTCTAGATCCGAGCGCGTCGGCGACCCGGCCGGGAGAAGCTCGCCGCCTTCATCGCCTCGCTCCGGATACCGTCTCGACATGGCGGACGCTCACTGGTACGTGCTCAACGCGCGCGAGTGCCCGTGGGTCGAGGGGGACAAGACCGGCCTCGTCGTCGGCTTCGAGGACGAGGAGAACAACCCGTTCCCGCAGCTCGGCATCAACGTGCGCATCCTGCAGCCCGGACAGGCGATCGGCATGTATCACTTCGAGTCCGGGCAGGAGGACTTTCTCGTGCTCGACGGCGAGGGCCTCGCCATCGTCGAGGGCGCGGAACGGCTCCTGAAGAAGTGGGACCTGCTCCATTGCGGGCCTGGAGTCGCGCACATGATCAAGGCGATCGGCGAGCGTCCGCTCCTGCTCGTGTGCGCCGGCGCGCGGACGGGTGAGCCGCGCAACGGGACGACGTACGTCGTCGACGAGGTGGCGCGCAAGCACGGCGTGTCCGTCGAAGAGGACACGACGGACAACCGGGCCGTCTACGCGGACCACAGCTTCGAATGGGTCGACTACGAGGAGGGCTGGCTGCCGTAGCGAAGTCCTCCGCGTGGCCGTCACGCAGGAGGAGCTGTACGCGACCCTCGACCTCGAGTTGTCGTGGTCCGAGAGCGCGCTCCCCGAGCACGTGCGCACGAAGCACGTGCACCGCCTGCATCCGTACCACGGGAAGTTCATCCCGCAGCTCGTCGAGGTGCTCCTCGACCGGTACCTGCCGGCCGGCGGGCACGTGCTCGACCCGTTCGCCGGTTCCGGGACGACGCTCGTGCAGGGGCTCGAGTCCGGCTACGACGCGACCGGCGTCGAGCTGGCCGCGTTCAACTGCCTGCTCATGCGCGTCAAGACGGCGCGCTACGACGTCGATGCGCTCGGGAACGAATTGCACGATCTCGTCGGGCGGCTCGAGACGCTGAGGACGACCGCGCGGCCCAACGCGTACGTGCGGCGCTGGTACGAGCCCACGGCGGCGAAGCAGCTCCTCGCCTTCCGGGAGCACGCGAGCTCGGACGTCCTGCGCGTGATCCTCTCCCGCGCCGCGCGGTCTGCGCGTCGCGCGGCGCACTTCGACCTGGAGGCGCCGAGCGGGCCCGTCACGGGCCCGTACTGGTGTCACAAGCACCGGCGCGAGTGCCGCCCGGTCGCGACGGCCAACGGCTTTCTCCGCCGCTACGCGCTCGACACGCTCTCCCGGATCGGGACGTTCGCCGAGGTCCGCAGCGACCGGACCGCCCTCGTTCTCCACGCGGACGCGCGCACGGTCGAGTACGACGACACCTTCGACGGCGTGCTCACCTCGCCACCCTATCCCGGGTTGATCGACTACCACGAGCAGCACCGGTATGCGTACGAGCTGCTCGGCCTCGAGCAGCGGCGCGACCTCGAGCTCGGCACCGGCGCGACGAAGGCTGCGCTGGAGGCGTACTCGGCGGGCGTCGCCGAGGCGCTCGCCAACGCGGCCTCGGCGCTGGCGCCGGGCGCGCC
>JAFALP010000115.1 GCA_019234175.1 Actinomycetota bacterium
GGGGCCGTCGCCGACGAGGAGAAGCCGCGCGTCGATGCCGCGGTCGACGAGGCGGCGGAGGACGCGCACGACCTCGTCCGTCCGCTTGACCGCCGTCATGCGGCCGACCCAGCCGACGACGAACGGATCGCCGCCGCCGAGGCCGAGCTGCCGCCGCGTCTCCGCGCGCGCGTCGCCGTTGCGGCCGACACGGTCGTCGAGCTCTATTCCCAGACGCACGACGGCGAACTTCGACTCGGGAGCGACCCCGAGCGCGACGAGGTCGTCGCGCACCTCCGGGCTGACGGCGACGAGCGTCGTCGTGCCGCGCGCGAGCCACCGCTCCAGCCGACGGAACGCGAACGTCCGCAGCGGGCCGAAGTACCCGCGCAGCACATGGCCGTGGAAGGTGTGCACGATGATCGGCGGCCGGGCGTCTCCGGCGAGCAGCGCGGCGATGCGTCCCACGGCTCCCGCCTTCGCCGTGTGCGTGTGCAGGATCGTGGGCCGCTCCTGCCGGATGAGTCGCGCGAGCCGGAGGATCGCGCGCGCGTCGCGAACCGGAGAGATCTCCCGGTGCATCGCGTCGAGCGACTCGACGGAGACGTTGTGCGCGTCGGCGACGAAGGCCATCGACTCCTCGCCGCGGGCGATCGTGCCCGCGACGAGCGTCGTGTCGTAGCCTCGATCGGCCAGGCCCGCCGTGAGGTAGGCGACGTGCAGCGCCGGTCCGCCGACATTGAGCCGCGCGATGACGCGCAGCACCTTCACCGGCTGCTCAGACGCCAAGATGCTCGATCGTCCGCTTCAGGCCCTGCTCGAGGTCGACCGACGGCGAATAGCCCAGGATCTCCTTCGCCGCGGTGACGTCCGCCCACGAGTCGCGGATGTCGCCCGGGCGCGGAGGCGCGAAGCGCCGCTCGACGTCCTTGCCGAGCGCGCCGCCGATCATGTCGGCGACCGCGTTCACGCTGGCCGGCGAGCCTGCGGCGACGTTGAAGATGCGGCCGTTGGCGCCCTCGGCATGCGCCGCCCTCACCGTCGCGTCCACGACGTTCTCGATGAACGTGAAGTCACGCGACTGCTCGCCGTCCCCGTAGATCGTCACCGGCTCGCCGGCGGCGATGGCGGTGATGAAGAGCGGCACCATCGCCGCGTACTGCGAGAACGGGCTCTGGCGCGGGCCGAAGACGTTGAAGTACCGCAGCACGACCGTCTCGAACGACTCGTAGACGCGCGTGAAGCTGACGCAGTACCGTTCGGCCGCGAGCTTCGCCACGCCGTACGGGGAGATCGGGTCCGCGGGCAGCGACTCCGACACGGGCAGGTCGGCTTTCGCGCCGTACACCGACGAGGAGGACGAGAAGACGACGCGCCGCACGCCCTCGTCCCGTGCCGCGAGCAGGACGTTGAGGGTCCCTTCGACGTTCACCGCGCTCGACGTCAACGGATCCTGGACGGACCGTGGCACGGAGCCGAGCGCGCCGAGGTGGTAGACGACGTCGGTTCCGCGCACGGCGTTGTGCACGCGCTCGTAGCTGCGCAGCTCGCCCTCGACGATGTCCACGTCGAGGCCGGCGAGGTTGGCGCGGTTCCCGGTGGAGAAGTTGTCGAGCACGCGGACGTCGTCGCCGCGCTCGAGCAGCGCGCGCACGAGGTTGGAGCCGATGAAGCCGCCCCCGCCGGTGACGAGCGAGCGCGCCATCAGGCGGGCGCTCCCCGGAAGCGTGTCGCGGCCGCGCCGAAGCCGAGCCAGGTCACGGCGTCGATGGGGATGCCGGCGACGAAGTCCTGCGTCCCCCAGAAGCCGAGTGACATGACGAGCCAGAAGAGCCCCAGCATCGCGCCGAACGCGGTCGCGGGCGGTGCGCGCAGCGCGGCACTGAGCGCGACCCAGATGCCGGCGCAGAACAGGGCGACGAGCAGCACGAAGCCGACGATGCCGAGGTCGGCGAGCGCCTGGATGTAGAGATTCTGGATGCCATAGTCGCGCGTCGCGCTCGGGAACGACTGGGGCGAGACGTTGGGGAAGCGCCTGTGCGCCGCCGCGAGCTCGGGCCCGTAGGTCGAATACTCCTTCGACGCCTCGAAGCCGGCGCCGACGATCGGATGGTGCAGCCAGATCCGCACGCCGATGTACGCGAGCACGGTGTGCTGCGGATACGTCTCGATGTTCTTCGCCGCCGAGGCGCTCGCGTGGCGCACGCCGAGGAAGCTGAAGAACTGGCCGAAGTCGCCGGAGCGGAGGACGATGACGCCGAGCGTGCAGAGGAGCGTCGCGGCGACGGCGGCGGCGAGCGCGGCGCGGTGCGCGAGATGACGGCGAACCGCGACGACGAGCGCGACGACGGCGGCGAGCACCAGGCCGACGACGCCCGATGTCGCCCCGCCGAGGACGACGCCGATCACGCCCGCGACGACGGAGATCCAGGCGACGATCCGCAGGCGTCCGTTCACGCCCCAGAGGAGCGCGACCATGCCGACGCCGAGCGTCATGCCGGCGAGCGCCGCGAAGTCGTGCGTGCCGAGGAACGACGGCTCGCGGTGCCCTTGGCCCCAGCCGGCCAGGATGTTCCACCCGGCCCACTGCAGCACCCCGGCGATGGTCGCGACGAGCGTCCAGGCGACGAGCGCCCCGAGCGTGACGAGCGCGTCCGCGTACCTGCGCACGAGGAGCGGCACCGCCGGCGCGAGCAAGGCGTACTCGCCGTACTCGCCCGCGGTGACGAGGTGCGTCTTCCACGCGTATGCGCGCGAGGACGCGAGCGGGTAGAAGACCGCGGCGAGGACCCACACGAGGAAGGCGACGCCGGCGATCCACACCCACTTGCCCGGGCGCAGCGGCGCCCAGCCCCGCCTGAGGCCCGCCCAGGCCGCCGCCGCCGCGACGACGAGGATGGCGGCGTCGGAGAGCTTGACCGTCGCTCGGCCGACGACGACGTCGGGCTGGTAGCGCAGGTGCAGGAAGACGATCGGAAGCGCCGCCGCGAGAAGGACGGCGCCCGGTGTCATGTCCGCGAGCAGAGCCGCGGCAGAGCGTCCGCGCGGAGCGCCGGTGAGGGCTGCGGCGGGCGAGCGCACGCGCCCGAGTGTAATCGTGGCCCGGCAGACCCCCTCACTACACTGGCCCGCGATGGACGGCTCCGTCCTCCGACGCCGCGCCGGTGCGGCGGCAGGCACGTACTCCTCGATCGTCCTCGGCTTCCTCGCGACGCTGGTGGCGGCGCGTGTCTTCTCGACCGCCGAGCTCGGCCTGTACACGCTCGTCATCGCGTCGGCCGGGTTCTTCCAGACGCTCCTCGACCTGACCATCGAGGAGGCCCTGATCAAGTTCGGCTTTCGCTACATCGCGCGGGAGGACTGGGGACGGCTCCGCCGCCTCTTCCGCCAGACGTTCGGCTTCAAGGTGCTCGGCGCCACCCTGGCCGGCGGAGCGCTCGCCGGCCTCGCGTTCGCCTCGGGGACGGTCTTCGGCCACGGCGAGCTGCGGACGCCGCTGCTCATCTCGGCCGTCCTGCCTCTCGCGCAGTCGCCGGAGGGGACGGCCGCCATCCCGCTCATGCTGCGCGGCCGCTACGACATTCGCGGCGCATTCCTCGCCCTGTCGATGGCGCTGCGCCTCGCGGCGGTGGCGATCGGGACGCAGTTCAGCCTGTCGTGGACGATCGCTGCGATCGTGTTCGCGCAGGTGATCGCGAGCGCCGCCGTCAGCGTCGCCGGGTCGATCGCGTTCAAGCGCTTCCCGCGCGCCGACGTCGTCCCGCTGGGAAAGGATGCGCGGGAGCTGTTGCACTTCATCGCGCAGTCGAGCCTCGCCACCGGTGTCGTCTCGTTGCGCGGCACGCTGACGCCCATGCTCCTCGGCGTCGTGTCGACCGCGAGCCAGGTCGGCTTCTTCCGCGTCGCGCAGTCGCCGCAGACGGGGTTCAACGCGGTGTCCGCGCCGATCCGCCTCGTGCTCCTCGCCGACCAGACGCGCGACTGGGAGCACGGACGCCACGATCGCGTCTTCGCCGGCGTGCGCCGTTACACGCTCGCGGCGACGCTCGGCGGCATCGTGCTGCTGCCGCCGCTGCTCGTCTTCATGCCGGACATCGTGCGCCTGCTGTTCGAGTCGAAGAACCTCGGCGCGGTACAGGCCGCACGCATCATCGTCGCCGCGGGCGCAGTGCAGTTCGTCGTCGGCTGGTCGAAGTCGTTCGCCGTCACGGTGGGGCGGCCGACGCTCCGCGTGTGGACGCACGGGATCGAGACCGCGGTGCTCCTTCCGCTCGCGGTCGTCTTCGGGTGGCTGTGGGGCGCGAGCGGCGCCTCTGCCGCCGTGCTCGTCTCCAGCGTCGTCTTCGCGCTGTCGTGGGCAGTGCTGTACGCGCGCATCCGCCGCGAGCCCCGGCCGCGGCGCCTCGAGCCGGACGTCGTCGGGATGCCGACGTGAGGATCGTCGTCGTCTCCGGCATCTGGCCGCCCGACGTCGGCGGTCCGGCGAGTCACGCGCCCGAGGTGGCGGACTTCCTGCACGAGCGGGGGCACGCGGTCGAGGTCGTCACCACCGCCTGGTCGCCGCCGGAGCAGCGCGCGTATCGCGTCAGCGCGGTGCCGCGGTCGCTGCCACCCGGCGTCCGGCATGCGCGCGCGGCCGAGCTCGTGCGCGAGCGCGCGCGGCGCGCCGATGCCGTGTACACGACGGGGATGTTCGGGCGGAGCTTCGCCGGCGCGACGGCGGCGCGGAAGCCGTACGTCGTCAAGCTCACCGCCGATCCCGCGTTCGAGCGCGCGCGCCGACGCGGCGTCGTCGACGGGGACGTGGACGGCTTCCAGGACCGCGGTGGCGTCCGCATCGCGGCCCTCCGGCTCGCGCGCGACGTCGAGCTCCGCTGCGCCGCGCACGTGTTCTGTCCCAGCGACTACCTGCGGACGCTGACGGTGTCGTGGGGCGTGCCCGCCGAGCGCGTCAGCGTCCTGCCGAACCCGGCCCCGCGTGTGCCCGAGCTGCCGGCGCGCGAGGAGCTGCGCCGCAGCTTCGACATGGACGGGACGACGCTCGCGTTCGCGGGACGGCTCGGCGCGCAGAAGGCGCTCGACGTCGCGCTCGACGCCGTGGACGCGGTGGACGGTGTCACGCTGCTCATCGCCGGCGACGGTGACGAGCGCGAGCGGCTGCAGGAGCGGGCGGGGCCGCGCGTGCGCTTCCTCGGGCCGCAGCCGCGTGAGCGCGTGCTCGAGCTGTTCCGGGCCGCCGACGCGTCCATCCTGTCGTCGAGCTGGGAGAACTTCCCGCACACCGTCGTCGAGGCGCTCGCGGTCGGCACGCCGGTGATCGCGACCGACGTCGGCGGCGTCGCCGAGGTCGTGCGCGACGGCGAGAACGGCTTGCTCGTCCCCGCCGGCGACGCGCCCGCCTTCGCGGCCGCCGTCCGCCGCTACGTCACCGACGAAGCGCTCGCCGCCCGCCTGCGTGCGGCCGCCGCGGACTCGGTGCGCGACCTCGACCGCGACGCCGTCTTCGGACGCATCGAGCGCGCGCTCGCCGACGCCGTCTCGTGAAGCCGCGCGTCCTCTTCGTCAGCCGGACGCGCTACCGGCTGCCGCTCGATGCACAGGTCGCACGCAAGTGGGATGCGCTGTCGGCGGAGCTCGACCTGCGCGTGCTCGCGACCGGCGAGGGCGGCGGAGACGCTCGCTTCCATCTCCTTCCGGCGAGGTCGCCGGCGTTCTATCTGTCGCTGCCGGTGGACGTCGCGCGCGAGCTGCGGTCGTTCCGCCCGTCGGCCATCGTCACGCAGAGCCCGTACGAGGCGGCGGCGGCCCTCGTCGGCCGCGCGATCGCGCGCGTTCCCGCCCGCGTCGTGCTCGAGATCCACGGCGACTGGCGCACGGCGACGCGCCTGTACGGCTCCCCGCTGCGCCGTCTGCTCGAGCCGGTGAGCCGCGCCGCCGCGCGCGCCGCCGTCCGTCGGGCGGACGCCGTGCGCACGGTGTCCCCGTTCACGAGCGGCCTCGTGCGCGGCCTCGGCGTCGAGCCGGCGGCGACGTTCACGACGTATTACGACGCTTCCGCCTTCACCGCGCATCCGCCCGTCGCGCTGCCCGAGTCGAGGCGCGCGATCTTCGTCGGCGTGCTCGAGCGGTACAAGAACGTGCACGCGCTCGCGGCCGCGTGGCGCCGCGTCGCCGCAGCCGTCCCGGACGCGCAGCTGCACGTCGTCGGCCGCGGACGGGAGCGCGCTGTGATCGAGCGGCTCGTCCGCGATCTGCCCGGCCGCGTCGTCTGGGACCAACGGCTGTCATCGGATCGGGTCGCCGCTGCGCTCGACGAGTCGACGCTTCTCGTCCTGCCGTCGTTCTCCGAGGGACTGCCACGCGTGGCGATGGAGGCGTTCGCCCGCGGACGCCCGGTCGTCGGCGCGCGCGCCGGCGGGATCCCCGACATCGTCGCGGACGGCGTCAGCGGGGTGCTCGTGCCGTCCGACGACGCCACGGCGCTGGCCGACGCCCTGATCCGCGTGCTCACGGATGGTGCGCTCGCGCAGACGCTCGCCGACGGCGCCCGGGCCGACGCGCAGCGCTGGCTGCAGACGCCGGAGGAGTTCGCGACGCGCGTGCGGGAGCTCGTGCAGTGAAGATCGTCTTCGTCACGCAGCAGATCGACGCCGCACATCCGACGCTCGGTGCGGCCGCAGCGATGGTGCGGGCGCTCGCCGCCCGCGTGGACGAGATCGTCGTCATGGCCGCGACCGCGAAGCCCGGCGACCTGCCCGCCAACGCGCGGTTCCGCAGCTACGCGGCGCCGACGCAGGCGCTGCGCGGCCTGCGCTTCGAGACGCAGCTCGCGCGGGAGCTGGTGCGCGGACGGCCCGACGCGCTCGTCGCGCACATGTCGCCCGTGTACGCGGTGCTGGCGGCGCCGGTCCTTCGGCCGCTGCGCGTGCCGGTCCTCCTCTGGTTCACGCAGCAGCGCGGCGGCGGCCACCTCGGACGAGCCGAGCGCGTCGTGGACGCGATCTTCAGCGTCGACGCACGCAGCGTCCCCTTGTCATCGGGGAAGGTGCGGGCGATCGGGCACGGCATCGACACGAGCATGTTCGACTGCGCCGAGCGGAACGGCCACGAGGGGATCCGGCTGCTCTCGCTCGGCCGCTACTCGGAGGTGAAGGGGCACGACGTCGCCATCCGCGCCCTGCCGGCGATCCGCGGCGCGACGCTCACTGTGCGCGGAGAGGAGGCGACTCCGGCCGATGCGTCCGTCCGTGCCCGCCTGGCCGCGCTCGTCCACGAGCTCGGCCTCGACGGTCGCGTGCAGCTGCTCGACCCGGTCCCGCGCAGCGAGGTGCCGCAGGTCCTCGCCGATACCGACGTCCTCGTCAACGCGACGCACGGATCGAGCGCGGACAAGGTCGTCTTCGAAGCGCTGGCGTCGTGTACGCCCGTCGTCGCGGCATCGCCGATCTTCGACTCGCTCCTCCCGTCCGAGCTGCGCTTCACCGACGGCGACCCGGCGGGGCTCGTGTCCGCGATCCGTGCGGCCGTCGCGCTTCCCGCGGACGAGCGCCGACGCTTGCGCGCGCGCGTCGAGGCGGAGCACTCGGTCGACCATTGGGCGGACGCGGTGCTGAGCGCGCTGTGACGCCGCGCGTCCTCTTCGTCTCGCGCGAGCGCTTTCGGCTGCCGCTCGACGACGCGCAGCGGCGGAAGTGGGACGCCGTCGGCGAGCTGCTCGACTACCGCATCCTCGCCGCCGCGCAGCCGGGGTCGCCGCTCCACTCCGACCGTCTCGAGCTCGCACGGCCGCGACCGGCATTCGACGGGCCGGCGTACTACGCCCAGCTTCCCGCGCGTATCGCGCGCGCGCTGCGCGCCTTCCGCCCCGACGCGGCCGTCGTGCAGGGGGTGCACGAGGCGTCGGCCTTCCTGCTGGCACGAGGCCTCGCGCGCGCGCGCACGAAGCTCGTGCTCGACGTCCAGGGCGACTGGCACGAGGCGACCCGGCTGTACGGATCGCCGGCGCGTCGTCTGCTCAATCCTGCGAACGACGCGCTCGGCGTCCTCGCGCTCAGACGCGCCGACGCGATTCGGACGATCTCGCCGTTCACGAGCGCGGTCGTGCGCCGGGCCGGCCGCGAGCCGGACATCGAGTTCCCGACGTTCGTCGACCGCGAGGCGTTCATCGCGCCGCCGCGGCCGCTGCCCGAGCGGCGGCGGGTGCTCTTCGTCGGCGTGCTCGAGCGCATCAAGGGATTCGACGTGCTCGCCGCCGCGTGGCCTCGCGTACGGCAGGCGATTCCCGATGCCGAGCTGCACGTCGTCGGCCGCGGACGCCTCACGCCGCCGGACGGCGCGACGTGGACGCCCACGGTCGACCGCGACGGCGTCGCCGCGGCCATGGACGCCGCCACGGTGCTCTGCCTTCCGTCGCGCGCCGAGGGTTTCGGCCGCGTCGTCGTCGAGGCGATGCTGCGAGGCCGCGCCGTCGTCGGCGCCGACGCGGGAAGCATCCCGGACCTCGTCGAGGACGACGTGAACGGCCTCCTCGTCGAGCCGGGGAGCGCCGCGAGCCTGGCGACGGCGCTCGAACGCATCCTCGGGGACCGCGACCTCGCCGAACGGCTGGGAGCGAGAGCGCGCGTCACCGGCGAGGCCGCGGCGCTGACTCCGACCGACTACGCCGCGAGACTGGCGGCCGTCGTCGCGGGGCTACCCTAGGTCGATGCCCGTCCTGCGCGAACAGGTCAAGCAGGTCCTGAAGAACTCGGTGTACCGGACCATCGGCGAGGTCGCGAACGGCACCGGCGTGGTCAACGGCGACGGCCGCAGCCTCCGCGTGCTCATGTACCACAAGGTCAACGACCTCCCGAACAACCGCATGTCGATGCCGGTGCCGCTCTTCGACGCGCAGATGAGCTACCTCGGCGAGCTCGGCTACACGGTCGTCGGGCTCGACGCCGTGCTCGACCACTACGGCGCGGGAACGCCGCTGCCGTCGCAGGCGGTCCTCATCACGTTCGACGACGGCTACCGCGACAACCTCGTCAACGCCGCGCCGATCCTGCGCAAGCACGGCTATCCGGCGGTGCAGTTCGTGCCGATCGCCTACGTGGGCGGCAAGCAGCCGCTCCCGCACGAGCGCTATCTCTCCGCGCACGGGGTGCACAACCCGACCGTCGACTGGGAAGAGGTGCGCGAGCTGGAGACGTACGGGGTCCGCATCGAGTCGCACGGCATCAGCCACAAGCCGCTCGCGGAGCTCGAGTTGGACGAGGCCGCGCGCGAGATCGCCATCTCGAAGCTGAAGCTCGAAGAGGCGCTGGGACGAAGCGTGCGCGCGTTCTCGTACGTGAAGGGGTCGGAGGCGGACTACAAACCGGTGCACCCGAGCCTCGTGCGGCAGGCGGGATACGACCTCGCCTTCACCGCCGTGTCGGGGGCGAACTCACCGGGGAGCGATCCACTGCAGCTGCGCCGCTACAACGTCGAGCCGTACTCGCGCCGCACGTTCGAGCTCGTGCTCGCCGGCGCGTGCGACCTCATCGCCGTCAAGGACACCGTCACCGGTACGCACGCGCGCCGCATGTTCAACGCCGTGCTCGGCACGTCCTCGCGGTGATCGTCGAGCCGGCGGGACGCGACGAGTTCCTCGAGCTCATGCGCGAGACGTACGGCTCGGCGATGTCCGAGGCCGAGTTCGACTGGTGGTTCGACCGAAATCCCGCCGGGCCCCGCATCCTCAACGCCGCGCGAGACGACGACGGCACGCCCCTCGGCGTGCTCGCCATGTCGTTCGCGCGCCTCCAGAACGGCCTCGCGGCGTTCGCCGTCCACGCGGTGACGACGCCGGCCGCCCGCGGCCGCGGCGTGTTCTCGACGCTCGAGCTCCGCAACGAGGAGGAGGCCGCCGCCGCGGGCGCGGCCTGGGCGCTCGGCTTCACGAATCCGATGGCGGGGCCGATCCTCGTCGGCAAGCTCGGCTGGGAGGACGTCGCCTCGCTGCGCGTCTGGGCGCGGCCGAAGCGGCTCCGGCGCCGCGGCGAGGGCGCGCTGCGAAACGGAAGCCTCTCGTCCGTCGCGGCGCGCGACCTTCCCGGCCATCACATCGTCCGCGACGACGCGTATCTGCACTGGCGCTACAACGACTCGCCGCGGCGGTACACCCAGGCCGGCGACGCGGTCGTGACGCACGCGGTCTGGCACGGGTTCTCGTCCGCGGTCGTGTGCGAGAGCGGCTCCTCGAGCGACCTGCGACGGGCGGCGGCCGCCGCCGACGCCGACCTCGCCGTCGCACTCGTGAACGAGGGCGAGGAACGGAAGTACCTCGCAGCCGGCTTCGTCCCGACGCCGCGATCCATCCGCTTCATCGGCAAGCGCCTGCGCGACGACGCACCGCCGCTGCCGCACGACCGGAGCGCCTGGACGCTCACCCTCGGCGACGTCGACTTCTTCTGATGCGGAAACTCGTCTTCATCACGCAAGTCGTCGATCCCGACGATCCCAACCTCGGCGCGACCACGGCGAAGATCGCCGCTCTCGCCGCCCGCGTCGACGAGATGGTCGTGATCTGCGACCGGGGACGGGAGGACGTGCTCCCGGAGAACTGCCGCATGCGTGTGTTCGGAGCGCCGTCGCGCGTGCAGCGCCTCGCGCGCTTCGTGCGCGCAGTGTCCGCCGAGATGCCGGCGCCGGTCGTCGCGCACATGATCGCGTTGTACGCGCTCGTCGCCGCGCCGATCGTGCGGCCTCGGCGAGTCCCGCTCATCCTCTGGTACACGCACTGGAAACGGCACCTGCTTCTGCGGCTCGCCACGGCCGTCTCGACCGACGTGGTCAGCGTCGACCGCCACTCGTTCCCGCTCCACTCGCGCAAGCTGCACGAGATCGGTCACGGCATCGACCTGAGCGAGTTCCCGTGCCAGCCGACGACGTCGAACGGCGTGCTCCGGCTGGTGGCGCTCGGCCGCTACTCGCCCGCGAAGAACCTCGAGGAGCTGATCGAAGGCGTGCGCATCGCCCGCGAACGCGGCGTCGACGCGCGCATCGACCTGTACGGCACGACCGGGGCGCCGCAGAACGAGGAGTACAAGCGCCGCCTGGAGGGGCTGGCGAACGACTTCGTCGGCGTGCGCGGGGCGGTCCCGCGCACGGAGGTGCCGAGCATCTACGCAGGCGCGGACGTCGTCGCCTCCGACTTCGACTCGCCGGACAAGGTCGTGCTCGAGGGCTGCGCGTCGTGCCGCCCGGTGCTCGCCTCCGACGAGTCCTTTCACACGCTGCTCGAGGGGATCGAGCCGCCGCTCGCGTTCGTCCGCGGCCGGCCGGAGATGCTCGCCGACCGAATCGCCGCGCTCGCCGCGCTCGGCGACGAGGAGCGGCACGCGATCGGGCGAACGTTGCGTGAGCGCGTCGCAGCCCGCCATTCCGTCGACACCTGGGCGGACGCCGTCGTCGAGCTCGCATCGGCATGAAGACTGGGCCCGTCATCCATCTGCAGAAGGTCGCCGGCATCTCCGGGTCGGAGGCGCACCTGCTCGCGTTGCTCCCGCATCTGCGTGAGCGTGGCTGGGACATCCGCATGCTCATGCTTCACGAGAACGAGCCGGGCGCGTGGGAGTTCGCCCGCGAGCTGCGCGCACGGGGCGTCCCGCTCGACGCCGTGTACATCCGCGCCGACGTCGATCCGATCGCCTTCACGAAGATCGCGGCATACCTCGTTCGCACACGGCCCACGATCCTGCACACGCACCTCGTGCATGCGGACGTGTACGGCCTGCTCGCCGGGACGATCGCGCACGTGCCGCTCCGCTTCTCGACCAAGCACGGCTTCAACCTCTTCCGCGAGTCGCCGTACTTCGGGTTCGCCGACCGCAGCGTCGCCGCCTTCGCGCACGTGCACATCGCCATCTCGCGCGGGCTCGCCCGCTACCTCGAGGAGGTCGAGGGCTTCGACGGCGAGACGTTCGAGATCGTCCACTACGGCATCGAGCCGGACGGCGAGCCGGCACCGTACACGGGGGACGTGCCGCGGCTCCTCTGCGTCGGCCGGCTCATCCCGATCAAGGGCCACATCGTCCTGCTGCGCGCGTTCGCGGCAGCGAAGAAGGAGATCCCCGACCTCCAGCTCGACGTCGCCGGACGCGGCCCCCTCGAGCCGGCGCTGCGCGCGGTCGCGCGCGAGCTCGGCATCGGCGACTCGGTGCGGTTCCTCGGGCAGGTCAACCCCATCCAGTCGGCGATCGAGAACGCGGCCGTGGTCGTCGTCCCGTCGATGGGGGAGGGCTTCGGCATGGTCGCGCTCGAGGCGATGGAGCGCGCACGGCCCGTTATCGCCGCCTCGATCGGCGGCCTCGGCGAGCTCGTGCGCGACGGCGAGACCGGCGTGCTCGTGCCGCCGGGAGACGCCGCCGCGCTCGCGGCCGCGATCGTGCGCGTGGCCGGCGATCCCGAGCTCGCGCGGCGCATGGGCGAGGCGGGCCGGCAGCGGGCGGTTGGGCGCTTCCTGCAGCGCTTCTGCACCGACCGGACCGAGCTGCTCTACGAGGACGCGCTGAGCAAGGCGTTGTAGAGCGCGGCGGTGCGGTCGGCCATGCGGCCGACCGAGAACGTCTCGTGCGCTCGCGCCCGCCCGGCGGCGCCGAACCCGGGCCCTACGCGCTCGATCGCGGCCGAGAGCGCGGCAGCGTCCCCCGGCGGGACGAGGAGTCCTGTCTCGCCGTCGACGACGAGCTCCGGGAGCGAGCTGACGTTCGTCGCGACGACGGGCAGGCCGCACACCATCGCTTCGAGGACGGCGAGCCCGAATCCCTCCCACCGCGACGGCTGCACGTAGACGGACGCGCGCTGCATCCACGCGGCGACGTCCGGGACGCGACCCAGCAGGAAGACGCGGGACTCGACACCGAGGTCGCGGGCGAGCGATTGGAGCGCGTCGCGCTTCGGCCCTTCGCCGAGCACGACGAGCATCGTGTCCTTCGGCAGCGAGGCGAGCGCGCGAATCGCGATGTCGATGCCCTTTTGCTGGGTCAGTCGCGAGACGGACAGGATCACCCGCGCGTCGTTCGGCACGCGGTCAGGGGGGTTCGATCCCCAAGCCGGCGGCGGCTCGTCCAGCCCGTAGTGGATCGTCTCCACCTTCGCCGCGGGGACGCCGACCCGGTCGATGGTGAAGCGCCGCAGCGAGTCGGAGATGGTGACGACGCGGTCGGTGAGGCGTGCGAGCCCGCGCTCGACGAAGCGGAACGAGCCGGTGCGGAACGGGTCGTCGTTGTGCTTCGTCGAGACGAGCGTCGTTCCGCGCAGGCGCGCGGCGAGCCCGCCGTAGAGATCGGCGTGCACGAGATGCGTGTGCACGGCGTCGGCGCGCAGGCCGCGCACGAGCCGCGCGAGCAGGATCGGATCGACATCGCGCGGCGCCTTCAGCCGGACGGCCGGGACCGGCAGCGCGTCGTAGAAGTCGCGCGGATCCCACGCCGGGTCGTCGAGACCGACGAAGACCGGGTCGAGGCCGCGCGCAGCCAGCGCCGGCAAGAGCGTGAGCAGGTGGCGCTCCGAGCCTCCGATGCCCCGCATGCGGTGAACGTGTGCGACCTTCACGCGACGGCGGCCGCCGCGTCGACGTGCGCGCGTTGCCACAGCTCGAGCATCGTCAGCGTCCAGAGCCGGTGGCCGTTGTCGGCGCGCATGGCGGCATGGTCCGCGAGCAGCTGTTCGATTGCGGCCGGGCGGAACCAGCCGCGGCCGCGCGCGCGGTCGTCGAGGAGCAGGTCGCGGGCGACGACCTGCAGGTCGCCGCGGAACCACTCGGCGAGCGGCAGCCCGAACCCGGCCTTGCCGCGCGACGCCACCTGCGGCGGCAGCTCGTTCGCGAACGCGCGGCGGAGCGCGACCTTGCCCGTGCGTCCCGTGCGCTTGAGATGGTCGGGCAGCGCGAGGCCGAGCTCGACCACACGGCGGTCGAGCAGCGGGGGTCGCAACTCGAGCGAGTGCGCCATCGACGCGATGTCGGACTTGGGCAGCAGGTCGCCGGGGAGGTAGGTCTCGAAATCGAGCAGCTGGAGACCGGTCGTTCCCGGCGCGGGCGGTGGACCGAGCAGGAAGCCGGCGGACATGAGTGTCCCGATCTCCTGCTTCGCCTCCGGCGTCCAGAGATCGGCGCGTTCGGCGAGGGTGAGCACCTGCATGATCCCGCCGTAGCGCTCCGCGCGCGGCTCGGCCGCGGCCTCGAGGAAGCGCGCTGCGCGAAAGACCTGCGAGCGACGTTCGCGCCGGCCGGCCGGAAGGCGCCGCAGCACGGTTGCGCCGGCGCTCGCGACCGGGCTTGGGACCTTGTCGGCCAGCGCGACCGCCGCGTAGCGCTCGTACCCGGCGAACGACTCGTCGCCGCCGTCGCCGACGAGGCCGACGGTCACCGCGTTGCGCGCCGCCGCGCAGATGAGGAACAGCGCGAGCGCCGCCTCGTCGCCCAGCGGCTCGTCGAATGCCTCGGCGAGGCGCGGCATGGTGGCCGCCGCGTCCGCCTCGAGGACGACCTCCTCGTGCTCCGTCCCGTAGCGCTGCGCGACGGCGCGCGCGTACATCCGCTCGTCGTAGCGTCCGTCGCCGAAGCCGACGGTGAACGTCCGCACCGGAAACGAAGACGCCGACGCCATCAGCGCGACGACCACCGCCGAGTCGATGCCGCCGGAAGGAGCGCGCCGAGCGGGACGTCGGACACGAGCCGCGCGCGGACGGACGCCGTCACCTCGTCGCGCACGCGCTCGAGCCATTCGTCGTCCGTCAGGTCTTCGGCGTGCCCGGTCGGCTGCCAGTAGCGGTCCGCACGCGCGCCGTTCGCGTCCACGACCATTGTCGATCCGGGCGCGAGCCGATGGATCCCGTGGTACCCGGTGCGCTCCCCGGGGACGTACTGCAGCGCGAGATACGCATCGAGCGCGGCGAGGTCCGGGTCCGCGCGCACGCCCGGGACGGCGAGCAGGGCCTTCACCTCGGAGGCGAAGGCGAACGTTCCGTCGTGGAGGCGCGTCCACACGAGCGGCTTCTCCCCGATCCGGTCCCGCGCGAGGACGAGGCGCTGCTCGCCGGCGTCCCACAGCGCGATCGCGAACATCCCCTCGAGCCGCTCGACGAACGCGGGGCCGTACTCCTCGTACAGATGCGGGATGACCGGCGTGTCGCCGCGCCCCCGCACCTCGTGCCCGCGCGCGGCGAGGTCGCGCCGCAGTTCCCGGAAGTTGTAGATCTCGCCGTTGAAGACGGCGACGACGTCTCCGCGCTCGTTCGCGACCGGCTGGTAGCCGAGCTCGGGGTCGAGGACCTGGAGGCGCTGGTGCCCGAGGACGCACGCGCCGAAGGCGTCGGTCGATCCCTGGTCGGGGCCGCGGTGGCGGATGCGCGCACGCATCGCGTCGACGACGGCGGGAGGCGGTGCGCCGGACGGCGAATAGAGTCCGCAAATGCCGCACATCGTCAACAGTGTGCCTTCCACGCGCGCCGTGGTCTCCTGCCACGTCGAGCGGCCGCTGGACGACGACGCCTGGTCGCGCTTCGACCGCCTGCAGCGAAGTCGCCCCGGTGGCTTCGACGTCATCGCGCTCGTGCGTCCCCCCGATCCCGACTTCGGCGAGGCGGACGAGCCGTGGCTCGAGCGTGCGCGAGCCGCCGCGGAGCGCGCGCCGTTCGGCCTGCACACCCACTGGACGAGCCCGACGCATGCGCGTCCGACCGGCGGCGATCCGGCGGCACGCGTGCGGCGAGAGGCGGAATGGATGCGGGACCGCCGCCTCGAGCCGCGGTACTTCTGCGGCGGCGGCTGGTACACGGACGACGCCGTGCGCGCCACCGTCGCGGAGCTCGGGCTCGTCGACTGCACGCCGCGCACCGGTGTCCCGAGCCCGGGCGTCCTGCCGACGACGCATTCGCTCGGCGCCCTCGCGCGCGGGCTGCTGCGACCGCTTCCGGGATACGTGCACGCGTACTGCCACGACTACGACCTGCTCGACCCGCTGCGCCGATCGGTTTTCCTTACATCTCTCGCCGTTCTCGGGGGCAGAGCCGAGAAGATCTGAACGGCGCCGCCGTTACAATCGAGCTTCTCGTGGCGACCAAGCCTGTTGTCGGCACCGAGTCGGGCGACGAGCTTCCTGCAGCCGACATCCGCTCGGCGCCCGTCTTTCCGTCGGGGATCCAGATCCGCGCCCTGGGGCGACGGCTCTTCAGCGTCGCTGCGCTCGTCGTCATCGACCTCGCGGGGCTCGCGGGCGCGCTCTACCTCGCGCTCGTGCTGCGCGAGTTGTACTACGGCGACCGTCCCATCCTCTGGGGCGTCCCGTGGAACGCGGAACAGAACTGGTTGCCGTTCCTCACGGTCGTGACCGTCCTCGTCTTCTGGCGCGCCGGCCTCTACGCGCCGCGCGAGCGCCGCGCGGGCGCGGGACGCATCGTGTCGTCGCTGCTCCTCGTCACGGTGATCACCGTCGCGTTCTCGCTCGGCACGGGCTATCAGCACTCGACGTTCGGGCTCTACGTGACTGCCTTCCTCCTCGCGGTCGTCGTCATCGGCTCGCTGCGCGGCAGCTACGAGATCGTCACCGCGGACATGTGGCGCGTCGCCGGCGTGCGCCGCCGTGCGATCCTCGTGGGGGAGCAGGACATGCGCGACTCGCTGCGCCGCGCCATCGGACGCGGGCGCAGCGGCATCGACTACGAGTTCGTCGGCGTCGTCGCGCCGGAGGAGCTTCGCCGCCTGTCGCCGATCCTCCGCGAGGAGCGCCCTGACGAGCTCATCGTCTCGAGCGTCGGCCTCGACGACGAGGACCTCCTGAACCTCGTCGAGGAGGCGCATCGCCACGGCGTCAAGGTGCGCATCGCGCCGACGACCGCCGAGCTGCTCACCCAGCGCGGCGAATACGTCCCGGGACAGGGCGTGCCCCTGTTCGAGCTGCGTCCGCCCGTGTTCGCAGGCCTCGACTGGGCGGTGAAGCGCGTTTTCGACATCGTCGTCAGCTCGGCGATGATCCTCGTCGCGTCGCCGGCGTGGCTGCTCTTCGCGCTTGCGGTGAAGCTCGACTCTCCCGGGCCGGTGTTCTACCGCGACCGTCGCGTCGGGCTCGGCGAGCGCGAGTTCGGGATGTTCAAGTTCCGCTCGATGTACGTCGACGCGAACCTGCGCCAGGCCGCGCTCGAGGCGGCGAACGAGGCCTCGGGGCCGCTCTTCAAGATCAAGGACGATCCGCGCGTCACGCGCGTCGGCCGCATCCTCCGCCGCTACTCGATCGACGAGCTGCCGCAGGTGCTGAACGTCCTGCGCGGCGAGATGTCGCTCGTCGGCCCGAGGCCGCTCCCGCTGCGCGACTACGTGATGCTCGAGGACTGGCACCGGAAGCGCTATCTCGTCCTGCCGGGGATGACGGGCCTGTGGCAGGTCTCCGGCCGCATCGACTTGAGCTTCGACGAGCTCGTACGACTCGACTTCTACTATCTCGAGAACTGGTCGATCTG
>JAFALP010000013.1 GCA_019234175.1 Actinomycetota bacterium
CACGTCGAACACCGCGCAGCTGTCCGTCCAGCGCGCGACGGCGACGGCCACCGAGCCGTATCCGCAGATCGTCGCCGTCCGCGGCGCGGTGCGCCTGCAGATGCCGATCACGCAGAGCCAGTCGACGGCCATCGGGTACCACTCGGCCGACGACGGCGCGCTCTCGCTCGCGCCGCTCGGGCACCAGGGGAACGAGGGTGTCGTGCAGCGCGTGTTCCACGCCGTGTTCGGCGGCGCCGGCGGGCATCCCACGTGGTACCGCCTCGACAGCGGCTCGCTGTCGGCGCTCGACGTCGGCGCGGCACCCGGGACCGACGTGTACGCGCCGGTCGACGGCACCGTCGTGGGCATCGCGCCGTTCGTCGTCGCCGGACGCCGCTTCGGCTCGACCGTCGACATCCAGCCGCAGAACGCGCCGTCGCTCGTGGTCACGCTGACACAGCTGAAGCCGGACCCGGCACTCCAGGTCGGCAACGACGTCGCCGCCGGCAGGACGAAGGTCGGCACCGTCGCCGACCTCTCGGTGGTGGAGAAGCAGGCCCTCGCGCGTTACACGAACGACGCCGGCGACCACGTGTCGATCGAAGTGCGCCCGTCGGCGGCGCTGGCCCTCAACTGAGAGTCCTCTTCCTCGCAGACGTGTTCGGCGCACCGGGCCGGCTCGCCGTCGAGGCGCGGCTGCCCGCGATGCGCGAGGAGAACGACGTCGACGTGTGCGTCGTCAACGGCGAGAACGTGGCCGACGGCGCCGGCATCACGGGCAAGCTCGCCGACAAGCTCCTCGCCGCCGGCGCGGACGTGGTCACGCTCGGGAACCACACGTTCCGCCGCGACGGCATCGGCCCGTATCTCGACAAGAGCGAGCGCGTCATCCGCCCGGCGAACGCCGGCTCGCTGCTCCCCGGACGCGGGCTCGCGATCGTCGAGGCGAAGAACGGCGTCCGCGTCGCGGTCATCAACCTCATCGGGCAGCTCTTCCTCGACCCGGCCGAGTCGCCGTGGGAGATGGTCGACCCGCTCATCGAGGAGGCGCATACGAAGGCGCCCGTCGTGATCGTCGACTTCCACGCGGAGGCGACGAGCGAGAAGATCGCGCTCGCGCGGTGGCTCGACGGCCGCGTCACGGCGGTGATCGGGACGCACACGCACGTCCAGACGAACGACGCGCGCGTCCTTCCCGGCGGCACGGCCGCGATCACGGACGCGGGCATGACGGGCCCGCACGACTCGGTGATCGGCGTCCAGGCCGAGCTCGCCATCCGGCGCATGCGCACGCGCATGCCGGTGCGCTTCCAGCCCGCCGAGGGCGGGGTCCGCATCGAAGGCGTGCTGATCGAGTGCACCGACGACGGCCGCGCGACGGGCATCGAGCCCGTTCGCGTCGACGCCTGAGCTCAGCCGGCCGACGGGATCAACGGCCACGCGTGCACGTCGGGCTCCTCGTCGCGGAGGGGCACGCGTGCGGAGACGGCGGGAGCGAGGACGGCGATGGCCGCGAACGGGAAGAACCACGGGATGTAGGTGTAGAGCCAGTAGGTCAGGACGAGCTCGAAGCCGGCGAGCAGCGCCGCGGTCAGCGCCGCGAGCTGGAGCGGCGACTTGTGCCGCGGCACGAACGCGACGGCGACGGCTGCGACGAGCAGCGCTCCCTCGAGGACTTTCTGCACGAGATGCAGGTCCGGGAGGCCGTGCGCGTGGTATTGGCGCCAGTCCCACAGCGAGAACGGCGAGCTGCGGCCCTTCTGGAAGCCGATGCTGCGATCCCAGAACACGCGGAGCTCGTGCCAGCCGCTCGGCTCGAGGAACACGATCGAGAACACGGCGGCGGTCGTGGCGGCGAACGCGAGCAGGAACTTCCACGACGGGCGCCGGTCCGGGTACGTCGCCCAGAGCGGCGCGACCACGAGCGACGCGAACTTCGTCCAGCCCGAGAGCGCGGCGAACACGCCTCGTCCGACGGGCGACGTCGCGAGCCAGAAGCCGTAGATGAGCAGGCACGGCATGATCGAGTCGTTCGTGTTCGAGTTGGAGACGTACTGCGTGAACGGGTACGCCGCCCACGCGAAGCCGAGGATGGACGCGAGTCGCAAGCCTCCGAACCGCAGCCCGACGAGCCAGAGGCCGATGATCGCGAGCAGGTCGAACGCGATCGAGGTGAAGTGCGCGGCGGGAAGCGTGTCCCACTGGCCGCTCCACCCCAGCGCGAGATAGCCGGGGATGTACGCCTCGTAGGCGACCGGCCCGTACGTGTCGCCCTCCGGGTTCGCCGCCTCGCAGCGGTGGTTCGTCTGGATGCGGTCGCGAATCTCTCCGGAGGAGTCGGCAGGCCCGCACGGCGGCAGGTTGTCCTCGATGGGGAAGTTGCCCCACGGCGCCTGGCCGCCGGTGACGATGCGCTCGGCGCCGATCACGCCGGAGTAGCCGACGTCGATGACGTTCGACGACTCGACGTTGAGCCCGACGCGGAAGCCGGCGAGGAACACCGTCGCCGCGAGCAGCACCCACGCCGGCCACAGCACGCGCGCACGGGTGCCGCGCCCGGTGAAGCCGACGAACGCGCCGCGCAGGACGACCCAGAGCAGCGCCGGGTAGAAGAGCGGCACCGCCGCGAAGATGCGGCCGTGGTTGAAGAACCACAGCGACGCCGTCGGCGAGAGCAGCATCAGCAGATCGAGGTTGCGCAGCGACAGGAGCCTGCGGAAGTCGGCGAGGCCGAGGAAGAACACGAGGCAGAACGCGCCGAAGACCCACGGGCTGTTGATGTCGTCGCCGCCGAAGGCGCCCTTCACGCCGCGCGCCATCCCCCATGCGACCTGCGGGCCGGTGTACGCGTACAGGACGGCGCCGCTCGCGTCGTCGATGTTCGTCTCGACGATCTCGCCGGCGGCGCCCCACCAGATCTTCACCGTCCATGTGCGGTTGCCGCTGTCGAACGTCTCCTGCTCGATGCGGCCCTTCACGGGATAGCGCTCCAGCCAGGCGTGCACCTTCGGGTCGGCGAGCGTGAGACGCAGCGCCACCGCCTTCGTCAGGGTCGGGTGCGCCGCCTTGACCACCGGCGCCGTGAACACGGGGCCGGTCGTCGTCGCGGCGGCCGCGGCAGGCGCGACCACCAGCGCACACACGGCCACGGCGAGGAGACGGCGCGCCACCGCGACGAAGGCTAGAGATGCTCTACGACGAGTGACGCCGGAACGACCAGAGCTTGTTCCCGACGAAGTTCAGCGGCGTGACGAGGACGATCGCGATCGCCTGCGCGACGAACTTGCCGCCGCCGAGGGCGATGAGGACGCGGAGGACGAGGAGGTTCGCGCCGAGCGAGCCCAGCGACACGACGAGGAAACGCATCCCCTGCGCGGCGACGCCCCGGCGGCGGTCGCGGAACGTCCAGAGCCGGTTCCACGTGTAGTTGCTCGTCACCGCGACGAGGAACGAGAGCGTCGCGGCGAGGAGGTAGTGAAGGCCCGCGTGCAGCAGCAAGGCGTAGACGGCGAGGTTGATGCCGTAGCCGACGGCGCCGACGGCGCAGAACTTCGCCAGCTGCTTCCAGTTGTCGGGGGCGCGGAGCGCCGCGATGACCGACGCCGGGGCGCTCTGTTCGACCATGGCCACTCAGGCTGCGGTCGCCGCGGGAGGCGTGACGGTCGACCCTGCCGCGGGAACGCGCGCACGCGTTCCGCGGGCGTCCACCTCGAGCTCTTCGACGTCGCCGTTCTTCCCGACGATGACGTCGACGAGCGTGCCGACCGTGGCGCGGCCGCGGACGATGTCGGTGCCGACAATGGAGCGGAACGACAGCCCGCGCTTGCGATAGAAGCCGACGTCGTCGAGGAGCATCAGTGCGGACGCGACCGCGATCTCCCCGTCGCCGGTCTGCGACGCGGCGAACGGCAGAAAGCGCTGCGCGTCGTCGCCGTTCACGACGACGAAGCCGAGGACGCGCTGCCCGGCGGCGTCCAGAACGAGGTCGACCGGACGGCCGAGACGGATGTCGTGCAGGCGGACGGGAAGTCCGAGCATCTCGGCGGCGGAGCGCGACCCCATAGTCCGCATCCTTCCTATCCCAGCGGACGCTGGGCAAACGCGGTGTAAAACCGCTCAGGCGCGAAATCCGCCCTCGCCGACGAGCGGGACGAACCGGCAGGGCACCGTCCTCAGCACCGCCGGGCCCTCCGGCGAGCGGACGATGACCTGGAGAAGCTGCTCGCGCCGGCTGCCGATGGGAACGACGAGCCGTCCGCGGAGCTCCAGCTGCTCGTACAGCGTCTCGGGCAGATGCGGCGCGGCGGCTGCGACGGCGACGGCGGCGAACGGCGCGTGCTCGGGGAGGCCGCGCGTCCCGTCGCCGACATGGACGTGGACGCCGAAAGGGGCGAGCCGCTCGCCCGCCTCGGCGGCAAGCGATTCGATGCGCTCGATCGAGTGCACGTCGCCGGCCAGCTGAGAGAGCACCGCCGCCTGGTACCCGGATCCCGTGCCGACGTCGAGCACACGCTCGCCTCCGTGCAGGTCGAGCTCCTCGCAGATGCGGGCGACCATGTACGGCTGCGAGATCGTCTGCCCCTCGCCGATCGGCAGGGCGGCGTCGTCGTAGGCGCGGCCGCGCAGCTCCGGCGGCACGAAGAGCTCGCGCGGGACGGCGCGCATCGCCGCGAGCACGCGCTCGTTCGCGATGCCGCGCAGGCGCAGCTGCTCTTCGACCATCGCGTCTCGCTCAGACCGCATCGGCGATGACGCCGACGCCGAAGTGCGCGAGCACCGACGGCGTGATCTCGGTGATGCGCGTGAACGCGTCGTCGAGGCCGATCGTGAGCAGCGGGACGTGCGAGTCGCCGGCGACGAGCGAGCCGTGGCTGCCGCCGCCCGCGTGGTGCCGGCCGCCGAGATCGGCGAACTCCCAGCCCTCGGCCGCGGAGACGAGCAGCTCGCCCGCGTTGGGATCGGCGAGCGCGGACCAGCAGCGATGGAGCGCGTCGGGGTGGTCGAGGATGGTGGCGTCGCCGGAGAGCGCCCATCCGTCCGTCGCCGGGCGGAAGCGCAGCTCCTCGCCCTCGCGCCGGGCGACCGCCTCGTCTCCCTCGCGGCGGAGGCTGACCTCGACGGACGGCTCGGCGTCGAGGTGCGCCGCCAGCTCGGCGGCGTCGGTGCGCGCTCCCCGCAGGAGGTACACCTGTCCGGCGCGGTTCGACGCGGCGACGACCACCTGGCCTTCGAACGGGGCCAGGCGCGTCTCGAGCTGCGCCGCCTGCTCGACCTGCGTCTGGCCGTGATCGGACACGACGATCGCGGTGTACCGCTCGAGGAACGCATCGCCGCCGCCGGCCGCGTCGAGGAGCGTCTGCACGGCGGCGTCGACGCGCGCGAGCGCGACGTCCTCCGCGCCCGCGGGCCCGTGCAGGTGCGACGAGTAGTCGTAGTCGGAGAGGTAGTACGCGAGGAAGTCGAACCCGTCGCGTGTGACGAGCCAGCGGCCGACCGCGGCGGCGTACAGGTCGGTCGAGCCGGCGGCGCGGCTGCGGATCGCGAACGGCGCGCCCGTACGCGCGGACTCGAACAGGCCGTAGTAGAAGAACTGCTTCGGTCCGTAGGCCGCTTTCGTCACCCACGGGATCGTCGGGAGGTAGCGGTTGCGGCCGCGGTAGCACGTGATGTTCACCGCTGCGGCGACGAGACCCGCGTCCTCGAGGGCTTCGTACACGGTCACCGCATCGGCCGACATGTGGCGGCGGTTCATGTTGTAGATCGTGTCGGTGATCGCCTGCGTGATTCCCGCCGCGCGCAGCGCCGAGAACGAGGAGCCGTACTCGACGATGCGCTGCTCGGCGCGGTACCACCACACGAGGTGGGGGATGTGGTGCACGTCGGGGCCCGCGCCCGTGGCGATCGAGGTGAGGCAGACGGGGGTGAGCGACGGGAAGACGGACGTGCCGCGGCGGTAGTCGCCGTGCGCGGCGAGGAACGAGAGCGCGGGCGCGCGGCCGTCGACCGCCCGTTCGAACGCCTCCGGCGTCATGCCGTCGACGACGATGAGGACGACCTTCTTCGGCAACTAGTCCTTCGCGAGCGTCCGCAGGCCCGCGTACCGCTCCGGCGAGCGGCGCCGAAGCCGCGCGGCCACCAGCGGGAGTGCGACCGCCTCGACGTACCCGAGCGCGGGCGCCCAGGCGAGGACGGCGGCGACGAGCCCCGCGCCGGCGACGAGCGCCGCGGTGCCGAAGCGCGTGCCGCCTCGGCGGAGCGCGCCGGCGACGATCTGCGCCGCGCCGAAGGCGGCCAGTCCGCCGCCCGCGACGCCGGCGCCGATGTCGCCCCAGCTTCCCGGCTGCCAGACGTCGACGAGGACGCCGAGCCCGGCTCCGGCCGCTGCTCCGGCCACCGCGACGACGACCACGGCCGCACGGATCGCTCCCGCGAGCAACACGCCGGCGGCGGCGCCGAGGCCGGCCGCGACGCCGATCCAGTACCAGGCGCCCATCGCGATCCAGTCTAGGCGACGTACCCCAGACGGGCCTTGTTCCGTTGTATCGACGCGATGGAGCCGACGTCCAGGCCGCTGCTCGTCTTCTTCACCTCCCGCCGCTCGGGCCCGGCGCGGCGGATGGAGAGCCTGCTCGCGCACATCGCGAGGAAGGAACGCGACACGCTCGAGGTGAAGAAGGTCGACGTCGACGAGCGGCCGGACATCGCCGAGCGCTTCGGCATCGGCCAGGTGCCCGCTCTCGCGCTCGTGCAGGACCGCCGCATCGTCGCGCGACTCGACGGCCGCGTGACGACGCCGCGAATCGAAGAGATGCTGGATCCGTTCCTCGCTACTGCAGCCGCGCGATAACCGCGAGGCCGAAGTCGGCGGCGCGCTTGCCGTCGATCACGCGGTGGTCGAACGTGACGGAGATGTTCCCCATGCGGCGGACCACGACCTCGCCGTCGCGGACGACCGCGCGGTCCTCGATGCGGTGGATGCCGAGGATCGCCACTTCCGGGTAGTTCAGAAGCGGCGTGACGAAGAGGCCCGCCGACCCTCCCGCGCTCGTGACAGTGAACGTCCCGCCGCGGAGATCCTCCGGCGCGAGCGTGCCCGCATGCGCCGCCTCGGCGAGCCGGCGCACGTCCGCGTCGATGTCCTCGAGCGAGCGCGAGTCGCAGTCACGGACGACGGGGACGACGAGCCCCTGCTCCGTCTGCACGGCGACGCCGATGTCGTAGCGGTCGAGTTGGACGAGGTCGCCGTCCTCCACGCGCGCGTTCAGCTCCGGGTACTCCTGCAACGACGCCGCGCACGCCTCGAGCACGCGCGGCACGAGCGTCTTCAGGTCGACGGCGCCGAAGTCGCACTCCTCCACCCAGGTCACGGTCGGAACCGTGTGCGCCTTCGTCAGGTGCTCGAACATCTGGCGCTTCACGCCGCGAAGCTGCTCGCGCCGGCCTTCGCGCGGCCCGGTCGCTGCGCGCACGTCCTGCTCGGTGATGCGCCCCTGCGGGCCCGTGCCGGCGACGCCGTCCAGGTCGACGCCGAGCTCCTGCGCGAGGCGCCGGATGAGCGGCGTCGCACGCACCTTCTCCGCCGGTGGGCCTGGTGCCGGAGCGGACGCGCCGTCGCCGATGAC
>JAFALP010000179.1 GCA_019234175.1 Actinomycetota bacterium
CCGAGTCTAACCCGACAGCTGCTTGATGAGCTGCCGGACCTGACTCGCGCTCGAGCTGTCCGGGTTGAGCTTCAGGAACTTCTCGTAGGCACCGACGGCGACCCTGTTGTCGTTCGCCGTCTGGGCGGCCTGGGCGAGCTGGAACCACGCGTTCGCGTTGTCGGGCTGGAGCTTGGCCGCCGTCTGGTACGCGGACACGGCGCCGGAGTAGGCCTCCTCGATGCCCTGCCCGATCGTGCTCACCTCCGAGTTGATGCCGGTGGAGGCGACCTGCTCGATCGGATTCGCGCCGAGGGCCTTCTCGAGCGGGCTGGAGCTGGACGGCGCCAGCACCTGCGACGGAGCGGCGAGCCCCTCGGCGGTGTACGCGTCCTGGTACTGGGTGAGGAGCGTCTGCGCGTTCGTCATCTCCAGGCCGCCGAGCTCGCTCCACTCGGCCACGGCCTTCGGGCGCAGCGCCGTGTACTGCTGGAGGGCCCCGATCGCGCCCGGCGTCTCGTTCTTCGCCTCGTAGGCGGTGGCGAGGTCGCGGAAGCCCTTCGGGTCCTTCGGGTTCTTCTCCGTCTCCTTCAGCGCGCTCGAGACCGAGGTGCCGCCGTGGTGGAAGATGTTGAGGTTGTTGAAGAGCTGGTCGAGGCCGCCGTTCGTGCCGGTGCCGACGCCGAGGAAGATGAAGGTGAGCGCGAACAGCGCGGCGAGCAGGTAGTACATCGGCTTCGCCCGCCGGCGCATCCGGACGAAGAAGAGCTGCTGGTTCGGATTGCCGCCGGACGCATGCTTGCGGCGGCCGTGCTGGCGCGCCTTCGCCGGCTGCGCCTTCGCCTTCTGCGTCGCCTGCGCCTGCTGCTTCGCCTTGACCGCCGCGCGCGCCATGGATCGCTCAGAGTAGCGCTTCGCGCGCCGACGGCTGGCGCCGCTCGAACAGCACCGCGAGCCAGATCGAGCCCTCGAAGAGCGCCCACATCGGGAGCAGCTCGAGGAACGTCGTCACCGGATCGGGGCCGGGGAGCGCGAGCGCGACGACGGCGGTGACGAAATAGCCGATCCGCCGGTTCTTCCGCAGCCCGCGCGAGGTGAAGACGCCGAGCGCGACGAGGCCGAGCACGACGAGGGGGAGCTGGAAGACGATGACGATTCCGAGGAGCACCGTGGCGACGAACGAGTAGTACGACTTCGCCTGGATGAGATGGAGGAAGTGCTTGTCGTCGTAGTTCGTCAGCCAGTGGATCGCGCGCGGGAGCAGGATCCAGTATCCGAACGCGAGCCCGGCGGCGGCGAGGGCGACCGCGAACGCGACGAGGGCGAGCACCTTCCGCTCCGAGGACGGGTCGAACGCGGGCGCGAAGAACGCCCACAGCTGCCAGAGGACGACCGGCAGGGCGAGCACGAAGCCGGCATACAGGCTGACCATGAGCGTCACCGTGAACGGCTCGGCGACGCCGATCGCGAGCAGGTGCCGGTGGCCGGGCGGGAGCGGCTTGTTCAGCCAGTCGAGCAGCCGCCCGTGGAAGACGAACGCGACGATGGTCGTGGCCGCGAGCGCGCCGAGGATGACGATCAGCCGCGCACGCAGCTCGTCGAGATGCTCCGCGAGCGTCGCCTCCTCGCCGTGCCCAAGGCGACGCGGCATCCGGGCCATCGGACCGCTAGACGGTTTCGTGCTCGGTCGGCTTCGCGGCCGGCGTCGGCGTCTCGGGCGCCGGAAGCTGCTGCTGCGGCTCGGGCGACGGATGGCCGGTGAGGGAGTCCTTGAACTCCCGCATGCCCGAGCCGAGCGAGCGCCCGATCTCAGGGAGCCGCTTGCCGCCGAACAAGAGCAGCGCGATCAGGAGGATGAGGATGATGTGCCATGGCTGCGTGAGCCCGGTCATGCCAGGGAGGGTAGCGCGTTTCCATCCCTTCGGACGCGGAATCCAGGGCGTATGCGCAAGAAGCCCATCTCCGAGCAGGTGATCCTCGTCACCGGCGCCTCCAGCGGGCTGGGACGCGCGGTGGCGCGGCTCGCAGGGTCGCGGGGGGCGCGCGTCGTCGTCACCGCCCGGACGGGCGAGGCGCTCGACGCCTGCGTGCGGGAGATCGAGGCTTCCGGCTCCGAGGCGCTCGCCGTCCCCGCCGACTGCACCGTCCAGGACGAGGTGCAGCAGGTGGTCGAGCAGGCGGTGGACCGGTTCGGGCGCATCGACTCGTACGTCGCGAACGCGATCGTCACGGTGTACGCGGAGACGTACCGGTACGAGGCCGACGAGCTGCACCGGATCATGGACGTGAACTTCTTCGGCCAGGTGTACGGCTACTGGGCCGCGCTGCCGCACCTGCGCGAGTCGCGCGGGACGTTCGTCTCCATCGAGTCCGCGCTCTCCTACCGGGGCATCCCGCTCCAGGGCGGCTACTGCGCCTCGAAGGCGGCGCTGCGCGCGTTCTTCGAGTCGGCCCGCGTCGAGATCCAGAAGGCCGGCTGGGACGTCGCCGTGTCCGCCGTCCTCCCCGGCGCGATCAACACGCCGCAGTTCGACCGCGACCGGCAGAAGACGGGGCTACAGCCGCAGCCGGTGCCGCCGATCTACGAGCCGGAGCCGTTC
>JAFALP010000292.1 GCA_019234175.1 Actinomycetota bacterium
TGGGGACGTCTCCATGATGTCATCATGACATCAAAACACCGTCCATGAGCAGCCAAACGCTGCGCGGACGGCGAAAAGGACCGCAAAATGCGAAGAAAAGAAGGCGAGGTTCGAGGCTTAGGGGTGGAGCGAAGAGGTGTCGACCACCTCGAAGTCGCTGCCCGTGATCCGGCCGAGCGTGTGCAGGTCGTCGTTCGACCAGCCGGGGTTCGGGGCGCCGCTGATGTACCAGTTCGAGCCGTTGTCGGCGACGATCATCCCGTAGGTCTTCAGCGCCTGGAGGACGATGCGCGCCTGCCGCGGGAAGCCGGAGATGTCGACGCTCGCCTTCAGCCGCACGCGCAGGCCCATCGGCGGCAGCGACGGGTCGGTCAGCGACGACGCCTCGTGCCGCGCCGGATAGATGTACGTGTCGCGCGTGTGCTCGACGGTGAAGCGCAGCGCGTGGTCGATGACGCCGCGCGCGACCTCGTCGTACCGCGCGAGCCCGGGGAAGATCGGCAGCCCCGCCGCGTCCGCCGACGTCCACCCGGCCGGCCGCACCGCGTTGGAGCGCAGGCTCCACGTCGCGCCCGATCCCGCATGCCAGCCGCTCGCCGTCCGCTGCAGGTCGGACAGCTCGTACAAACGACACGCGCTCTTGTCCACGAGGATCGCATGCCGGTCGCTCCCCGACTCGATGTGCACACCTTTCGGGATCGGGTACCCGACGTGATCCGACTCGTCCGAGTAGTCGAACGTCACCTTCGAGCGCGGCGTCGCCTTCGAGACGACGTCGAACGGGATTCCGATCGAGCCGCCGTCGTACAGGCCCGAGCCGAAGTCGGGATGCAGCCCCGTGTCGAGCCCGATGGACGCGATGATCTGCGCCGAGTCCGCGGCCACCGGCAGGGTGTCGACGCGGTCGTTCCACGGATTATTCGCCGGGAAGATCGGGCACGCGGGGGCGCTCGGAAGACGCAGAGCCTGCGCAGACCCACCGCCGAGGAGCAGAGCCGCCGCGGCGATGGCGAGCACGCGTGTCATGCCGCCGGCAGCGTCACCGTGACGCGCGTGCCGGCGCCCTCGACGCTCTCCAGGCCGATGGAGCCGCCGTGCTGGTCGACGAGCGCACGCGTGATCGCCAGGCCGAGCCCGGTGCCGGGGACGGCGAGCTCGTTCGCCGCGCGCGCCCGGTAGAAGCGCGAGAACACGTGCGCCTGTTCCTCGGCGGGAATGCCGATGCCGGTGTCCGCGACCGTCACGTGCGTCCACTGGCCGTTCCCGCGCACCTCGACGGTCACACTTCCGCCCTCGCTGCTGAACTTGATCGCGTTCGAGAGGAGGTTGTCGAGCACCTGCGCGATGCGGCGCGGGTCGCCGTTCGTCTTCGGCGCGCCCTCCGCGTCCAGCTCCAGTCGCACCCCCTTCTCCGTCGCCCACGGCCGGACGGTCTCCATCGACTGCTGCGCCGCGACGGTGAGATCGACGCGCTCGCGCCGCAGGTCGATGCGCTGTGCCTCGATCTGGGCAACGAGGAGCAGGTCATCGACGAGCTGCCGCAGCCGCTCGGAGCTCCGCCGGATGACGTCGAGATACATACGCGGCGCCTCCTCGAGCCCGTGCTTCTCCTCCTCGAGCATCTCCAGGAACCCGGAGATGGACGTGAGCGGCGTGCGCAGCTCGTGCGACACGGTGGCAACGAACGCGTCGCGCATCCGGTCGATCTCCTTGTCGGCGGTGACGTCGCGAAGCGTCCAGATGCGGCCGAGGTCGCGACCGGCGCGGTCCTTCACAGGCGCGGTGAAGCCGCGGAACACGCGCCCGGTCTCGCGCACCTCGAACTCGTCGGTGCTCGCCTCGCCGGGGGTGACGGCGAGCTCGCGCATGCGCCGCTCGTACGTCTCGGGATCGGTGAGCCTCTTGGAGATCGCGAGGAGCCGCTCCGGAACGGTCCCCTCCGCCGGCATTCCCAGCTCGATCGCGATCCGCGCAAGCGGCTCGTTGACGATCATGATGTGCCCGTCGGGGTCGGTGAGGCAGATGCCGTCGAGCGTCGCGTCGATGAGCGCCCGCTGTCGCGCCACCGTGACCGATCGTGCGCGCTCGCTCTTTCGCAGCCGGTCTCCCACGATGCCGGACCCGCCTCCGAGGGCGCCGAGGATGATGACCCGGATGACCGACTGCTGGAGCGACGGATGGAGGCTGTCGAGCTCCGCCGCCGCGATCCAGAGCCCTCCCGCTCCCACGCCGGCGAGGAGGCCGGAGATGACGCCGACGTCGACGCCGATGAGCGAGACCCAGGGAGCGAACGCGACTGCTCCGAGCAGGGCCGTCTGGCTCGCCCCCGCCATCACGGCGAAGGTCGCGAGCAGCAGCACGAGCGCAAGCCAGCCGACGAAGTGGCGCCGGTGTGTGAGCGCGCGCATCACGCGGGGAGCGTCACGGTCGGGTACCTGCCCCGAACGGTGTCGACGAATCCGGCGAGCTGCTCCGCGAGCCCGGGATCGGCGATCTCCAGCACGTTCTCGGCGTTGAGCTCCCCGGAGTGCGACAGGTTGAAGCTGCCGACGAACACGACGTCGTCGCAGACGGTGATCTTCGCGTGCATGTAGTCGTGGACGGACCCGGGCGCATATGGGGTGGAGATCTTGCCCGAGAACGGCGCCTTGGTGAGGACGGCGCGCAGCAGGGGCTCCTTCCACGAGGCGTTGCCGTTCGCCTTCCACTGCCGCAGCACCTCGAGGATCTGCGTCAGGTCGACGACGCCGGCGACGTCCACCTTTCCGTCGGACACCGTCTGCGCGAGCGTCGCGAGGATCGGCGCCGAGGAGATGACCGGCGACGCGATGCGCACGCGGCGCGTTGCGGTTCCGATCGCCATTGCGATCCGGTGCGCGAGCCGCTCGCCGCGGCCGGGGCAGAACCACGGCCGCACGGCGACGCCCCCGACCTGCAGCGGTGACGTGTCGACCCTGCCGCTGTGCTGCACGTCGCGCCGGTCCCACAGCTGCTCGAAGTCGGCGGCGTAGCGCGCGCACAGCTCCGGCGAATCGACGGTGACGATGACGTTCTCCTCGCGCGTCCACGAGTCGCCGGTCCAGTTCGTCGACCCGGTCCACAGCGAGGCGCCGTCGCGGACGATGTACTTGTGGTGCATCAGGTCCGGGATCCCCGGGATCGCCGCCGTCGGGAACGGGAGCGCGGCCACTTCGTCGGGATCCGTGCTCGGCGGGGCGGGGACGGGGACGGTGCGCGGGTGGTCGACGTTGTAGACGAGCCGAACGGCGACGCCGCGGCCGGCGGCCGCGCCGAGCGCGCCGCCGACGATCGTCTGCAGGCCCGCGGGCAGGTTGAAGTCGTACAACGCGATGTCGAGCGTGTGTTGCGCGGAGGCGATGAACTCCGCGAGCGCGTTGGCGGTGTCGACGGCCTCCTGGCCGCCGTCGATCAGCGTGCGGACGTCGATCGGAGCTTGGCCTTGTACGCGCGCTTCGCGGCCTGGTAGTCGACGAGCGACTGCGCCGAGTCCACGTCGCCGAGCGTCGGATGCTTCGGCGCCACGTCCTTCGCGACGCCGACGCTGAACCGCTTGGCGAGCACCGCCGTCATGCTCCGCACCTTCATGTCGCCAAAGCCCGGGAGCGCGGCGAGCCGTTGCGTCAGGTCGTCTCCGTCCTTCGCGTCGCTCCACACACGCGAGGCGTCGCCGCCGTACTCGTCGGCGACGTACGCGGCGAGATCCTGCACGCGCGCCGCCATCGTCCCGGGGAACCGGTGCACAGCCGGCTTCTCGCGGAACACCGGCTCGAGATCGGTCTTCGCGAGCTTCTTCGGATCGAGCGTGCCGAGGCGCTGCTTGATCCGCAGCGGGCCCTGGAACGCCTGCTGTACGGTGATCTGCTGGTCGAGCGCGAAGCCGACGAGCAGCGCGAAGGGATCGGCGGCGAGGAGCGTGTTCGCCTCGTCGTCCTCGGTGAACCAGAGCCGGTCGGGCGCTGCCACGCTCTGATCCTATGCCGAGGCCGCGAGGACGGCTTCGCACCGGCGCAGGAACGGGACGGCGCGTTCGGCCTCGAAGAAGGCGCGCGCCGGTTCGAGCTGCGACAGGTCGCCGCGTTCGGCGGCTATGAGGCGGGCCCACGCCTCGAGGAAGGGCACGCCCATCTCGGCGTACAGGTCGGCCGCGTCGACGAAGCGCTCGTCGTCGAGCCGCCGGCCGGCCTCGAGCCAGAGGCTCGCCCGGGGGAGGCCGTCGCTCGCGGCCACCCACTCGCCGGTCCGATGGCGGTCGGCGAGCGTCAACGGGAACTCGGAGCTCGTGAACCCACTGAAACCCGCCGTCGCGAGCACCCGGTCGATCACGTCATCCGCTTCCCGGGTGCGGCCCGCGAGGTGGAGCGCCGTCGCCAGGCCCGACCGCGTCGGCATGACCGCCTGCGCGTCTCCGGCCCGCTCGGCCCCGGCGAGCGAGGACTCGAGCAGCGGCAATGCGTCGTCGACGGCGCCTCGTGCGGCGAGCACGAACCCGCGCACGAACACGAGGGAGTTCGCGACTTGCGACTCGGGAATGACCCGTTCCTCCATCTCGTCGAGGTCTCGGAGGATGTCGTTCCACCCGCCGGCGAAGGGTCGCGCGACGAGCTGTTGCATCTCTGCCCACTGCTGGGCGGATGGGATGCCGAATCGAACCGCGACCGCTCGGCTCTCTTCGACCACCGCGTTCGCCTCCGACACACGCCCAAGCGAGTTCAGGACCGACCCGTAGTTGTTGCGTGCGACCGACATCTCGTTCGGGACGCACGAACGGTCCGCGAGCTCGACGGCGCGGGCAAGGTCGTCGAGCGGCTCCTGGCCGATCTTGGCCTTGGCGATGCCGCGCGAGTTGAGCGCGTGGGACTGCAGATCCAGCCGTCCGAGCTCGGTCGCCATCCGCAGCGTCTCGTCGGCGAGCTCGACGCTTCGGGCCCCGTCGCCGCCGATACCTTCGAGGCGCGCTGTCAGCGCGTACGCGAGGACCTTCGCCGTCGACGTCGGCAGCGAGGAGCTGAGAGCGAGCGCATGCTCGATGTGCGAGCGCGCATGCTCGCCGTCGCCCTTCCACCAGTAGAGCCATGCGAGAAACGACTCCGCCTCGACGGCCCCCTCGACGTCGCCGACGGCGTCGAATCCGGTGCGGGCGGCCTCCGCGAGGCCGAGATCGAAGTCACCGTCGGCCCACGCCTTTCCGCGCGCCAGCCGGAGTTGCAGCTCCGGCCGCTCCTCCAGCGCGAGCGCCTCAGCGGCGAGGCCCGACGCTGCCGCCCACGAGCTGAGCGCGGCAGCCCGCTCGGATGCCTCGGCGAGCGCGGCGAACGCGGCGGCGCGAAACGGCGTCGTATCCGTGCCCGACGCATCCGCCAGGCGCAGCGCCTCGCGGTAGTGGTGCGCGAGCATCTCGGCCCGATCCTCGCTGCGATCGGGCGAGAGCGACTCGATCCATTCCGCGGCCGCCCGGTGCTTCTCGATCCGGCGCGCCCGGGGAATCTGCGCGTAGGCCACGTCGCGGACGAGCAGGTGCAGGAACGCGTACTGCGTCTCGCCCGCGACCGCGGAACGGCGGTCGCGGCGGATGAACTCCTTCCGCTCGAGCGCGTGCAGCGCGTCCTCCGAGCTGGACTCGAGCACCGACGGCCAGAACACCTTGCCGAGCACGGAGGCGTCCTGCACGAGCGCCTTCTCCGCGGCCGGAAGCTGGTCGATCCTCGCCGCGATCACTCCCTGCACCGTCTCGGGGAGCGGCAGATCCTGCCCGGGATTGTCGTCGACCATGCGCGCGAACTCGGCCGCGTACAACGGGTTCCCCTCGGCTCGCGCGAGCACGAGCTGCTGGCGTGCCGCGGGCATGACCGGCAACAGCTTCGCGGTGGCCTCGTCCGAGAGCGCGCCCAGCGAGATCGTCGTCGCATTGCGCTTGCCGCCGCCCCAACGCTCGCGCCGGTCGAGCAACTCCGGTCGGGCGGTTGCGACGAGCAGCATCGGGACGCCGGAGACCCATTCCGCGAGGTAGTCGACGAAGTCCAGCAAGGTGTCGTCGGCCCACTGGAGGTCCTCGAAGACGAGCACGAGCGGGCGCTCCTCCGCCAGCATCTCGAAGAAGCGGCGCCACGCCGAGAACGCCTCCGTCCGCTGGTCGCGGGACTCGTCGATCTCCTCGGCGACGCCGGCAAGCGCGAACAGATGTGACAGAACCCACTCGTCCGCGCAGGCAGCCGCGAGCTTCCCCCGCGCAGTCGCCGCGTCGTCCGACTCGAGGATCCCGGCCTGGGCCTTCACGATCTCGCCGAGCGCCCACACGCTCCGGCTCTCTCCGTACGGAAGCGAACGGCCCTGCCGCCACCAGTACACGTCGGGGTCGTTGTCGAGGACCGCGAAGAGCTCTGCCACGAGGCGGCTCTTGCCGATGCCGGGGACACCGACGAGCGTGACGATCTGCGCCGTCCCCTCGTTCTTGCTGCGCTGGAACGCGTCGGTGAGGAGGAACAGCTCGCGATCGCGCCCGACGAGCGCGCTGCGATGCACCTGCTCGACGTCGGTGCCGTAGCGCGACTTCGCCGACACCACCTCCCATACCGGCACGGGCTTCGACTTTCCCTTCGCCTCGACAGGCGGCGCGTCGCGGTAGTCGATGACGTGCTCCGTCGCGCGGTGCGTCGCCTCGCCGACGAGGATGCCGTTCACCGGAGCTGCCGCCTGGAGTCGCGCGGCGGTGTTGACCACGTCGCCGGAGACCATCGCGTCGCCGGCGGCGACGTTCGCGTCCAGGGCCACGAGCGCCTCGCCCGTGTTCACGGCGGTCCGGAGCTCGAGGTCGGGAGACCCGTCGCGGATGGCGATCGCAGTGAGCACCGCGCGCACTGGGTCGTCCTCGTGGGAAACGGGCGCGCCGAAGACGGCCATCACCGCGTCGCCGATGAACTTCTCCACGGTCCCGCCGCGCTGCTCGATCTGCTCTCGCAGCCGCGCGTAGTACGGCGCGAGCATGGCGCGGACGTCCTCGGGATCGAGCTCCTCCGCGCGGCTCGTGAAGCCCACGAGATCCGTGAACAGGACGGTGACGACCTTGCGCTCCTCGCGGCTCATGCCGCTATTCAACCCTCAGGACGCGGTGTAGTCGAAATCGCCGGCGTAGGCGCAGCTGCCCGCGAGATCACGGCACACGCTGAGGCAGCGCGGCTTCAGCGGCGTCAACTGATACATCATCCCGCCCATCGCGAGGAGGACAATCGGCAGGGTCGCGGCCGAAATCTATGCTGGACGAGTGGACGCGCTCAACATGTTCAGCGAGCCCACGAGGGCCTGGTTCGAGCGCGAGTTCGCCGCTCCGACCCCCGCGCAGGAGAAGGGCTGGCCGGCGATCGCCTCCGGCCGCCACACGCTCATCCAGGCGCCGACGGGATCCGGCAAGACGCTCGCGGCGTTCCTCTATGCGATCGACCGCCTGACGCCGAGCCCCGGCGAGGGGCTCCGCGTCCTCTACGTCTCGCCGCTGAAGGCGCTCAACTACGACGTCGAGCGGAACCTCCGCGGCCCGCTCGCCGGGCTCCGCTCCGAGCTGCGCGTCGCCGTCCGCACCGGCGACACGCCGCAGAAGGAGCGCCAGGCGATGCTGCGCGACGTCCCCGACATCCTCATCACCACGCCGGAGTCGCTCTTCCTGTTGCTGACGTCGCAGGCGCGCGAGCTCTTGAAGACGGTCGACACCGTCATCGTCGACGAGGTCCACGCGGTCGCGGGCACGAAGCGCGGCGCCCATTTGGCCCTGTCGCTCGAGCGGCTCGAACGGCTGACCGGCGGCTTCCAGCGCATCGGCCTGTCGGCGACGCAGCGGCCGCTCGAGGAGATCGGCCGCTTCGTGTCCGGGAGCCGTCCCATCGACCTCGTCGATGCCGGCGTCGCCAAGCAGTTGGACGTGCGCGTGCTCGTCCCGCTCGAGGACATGCGCGAGCCCGAGGAGCAGTCGTCCATCTGGCCGTCGATCTACCCGGCGCTGCTCGACCTCGTGCGCGAGCACCGTTCGACGATCGTGTTCGTGAACAACCGGCGCCTCGCCGAGCGGCTGGCGCTGCGGCTGAACGAGCTCGCCGAGGAAGAAGTCGCGCGCGCGCATCACGGCTCGCTCGCCCGCGAGCAGCGCCTGCTCATCGAGGAGGATCTGAAAGCGGGGCGCATCCCGTGCCTCGTCGCCACCTCGTCGCTCGAGCTCGGCATCGACATGGGCGCCGTCGACCTCGTCGTTCAGGTGGAGTCGCCGAAGTCGGTCGCGCGCGGCCTCCAGCGCATCGGCCGCGCCGGGCACTCGCTCGACGCGGTCTCGAAGGGCCGCATCTTCCCGAAGTTCCGCGCCGACCTGCTCGAGTCGGCGGTCGTGCTGCAGCGCATGCTCGCCGGCGAGATCGAGGAGACGCAGATCCCGAGGAACCCGCTCGACGTGCTCGCGCAGCAGGTCGTCGCCGTCTGCGCCGACGAGGAGATCGAGGTGACCGAGCTGCACCGGCTCGTCCGCGGCGCGTATCCGTTCGCCGACCTCTCGCGCGCGCAGCTCGAGAACGTCCTCGACATGCTCGCGGGGCGCTATCCCTCCGACGAGTTCGCGGAGCTGCGGCCGCGCATCGTCTGGGACCGCACCGCGGGCGTCATCCGCGGCCGCGAAGGCGCGCGCCGGCTCGCGGTCACGAACGCCGGCACGATTCCCGACCGGGGGCTCTTCGGCGTCTTCATCGTCGACGGCGGCGGCCGCGTCGGCGAGCTCGACGAGGAGATGGTCTACGAGGCGCGCGCGGGGCAGACGTTCCTGCTCGGCGCATCGACGTGGCGGATCGAGGAGATCACGCGCGACCGCGTGCTCGTGTCGCCGGCGCCGGGGTTGCCGGGGGCGGTGCCGTTCTGGAAGGGCGAGGGTGTCGGTCGGCCGTTCGAGCTCGGGCAGAAGATCGGCGCGGCCGCGCGTGAGCTCGGCGCCCTCGGCGAGG
>JAFALP010000072.1 GCA_019234175.1 Actinomycetota bacterium
CGATCCGCTGCGCCGCCTCGCGCAGCAGCGGGCCGAGCAGTGGCTCCGGGTGCGGCAGGAGGCGGACGGATCGTGGGGCGGCATCCAGCCCCCGTGGGTGTGGAGCATCATCGCCCTCGACGCGCTCGGCCACGACCCCGAGCACGACGACACGCTGCGCCGCGCGGTCGACGGCTGGGAGGGGTTCATGGTCGACGACGGCGACCGCCTGCGGCCCGAGGCATGCCAGTCCCCGATCTGGGACACCGCGCTCGCGGTGCTCGCCCTCCGCGCCTGCGGCATCGCCGCGGACCATCCGCAGCTCGCCGCTGCCGGCGAGTACCTGCTGCGGCAGCAGGTGACGCTCAGAGGCGACTGGTCGATCCGCACGCCCGACCTCGAGCCGGGCGGCTGGTCGTTCGAGTACGAGAACGACCTCTATCCCGACGTCGACGACGCCGCCGTCGTCGCGCTCGCGCTGCGCGAGCTCGGCATCGGCGAGGCCTCACAGCGCCGCGGGCTCGACTGGGTCGCCGGCATGCAGTCGAAGCGCGGCGGCTGGGGCGCGTTCGACGTCGACAACAGCGCCATGTGGCTCTACAAGATCCCGTTCTGCGATTTCGGCAAGGTGACGGACGAGCCGAGCGCCGACGTCACCGCGCACGCGCTCGAGGTGCTCGCCCCCGCGGGCTACGACACGAGCGCCGGCCTGCGCTGGCTCCTCGACGAGCAGGAGGACGACGGCTCCTGGTTCGGGCGCTGGGGCGTCAACCACCTGTACGGCACCGGCGCCGCGCTGCCCGCCCTGGAGGCGTGTGGCGTTCCGTCGGATCACCCGGCGACGCGCCGCGCGGTCGCCTGGCTCGACTCGGTCCAGCGCGAGGACGGCGGCTTCGGCGAGGACATCCGCTCCTACTCCGATCCCGCCTGGAGAGGCCGCGCGCCGTTCGCCACGCCGTCGCAGACGGCCTGGGCCCTCATGGGATACGTGGCCGCAGGAAACGCTGAGGAACACGGGGCGAGAAACGCGGCAGATTATCTTTGCGCTGTCCAGCGCCCCGACGGGGATTGGGACGAGGAGCATTTCACCGGCACCGGTTTTCCGCTCGACTTCATGATCCGCTATCACCTGTACCGCATCAATTTCCCGTTGCTCGCCCTGGGTCGACTGAGAGAGAGGCTTTCCGCATGAAGTTCCCGCTGCAGTCCACCGTCTCGATCGGCAAGTACGTCGCAGCGCAGCAGCGGAAGGGCGAGCGGTACCCGCTCGTCCTCATGCTCGAGCCGACCCTGGCGTGCAACATCGCCTGCATCGGCTGCGGGAAGATCCGCGAATACGAGTCGAACCGCGCGCGCCTGACGGTGGAGGAGTGCCTCGACTCCGGCCTGCAGTGCCCCGCGCCGGTCGTCTCCATCTGCGGCGGCGAGCCGCTCGTCTACAAGGGCATCGACGAAGTCGCGGCCGGGATGATCGAGATGGGCAAGACGGTGGAGCTGTGCACGAACGCGCTCCGCCTCGAGCAGTGCCTCGACTGGTTCGAGCCGTCGGCCCGCATGACGTTCGTCGTCCACCTCGACGGCATGCGCGAGATCCACGACTACGTGTGCGACTACCCGGGCCTCTGGGACATCGCGGTCGACGCGATCAAGACGGCGCGCGCGAAGGGCTTCCGCGTCACGACGAACACGACGATCTTCAAGGAGACGGAAGTCGACGACGTCGTCGAGATGATGCGCTACCTCACCGACGAGGTCGGCATCGACGGGATGCTCGTCGCACCCGGCTACCAGTACTCGCAGATCGATCCGGCGCTGACGATGACGCGGGACGAGCACGAGGCGAAGTTCCGGGTCATCCGTGCGGCCGCGAAGAAGCACGGCTACCGCTGGATCGCGACGCCGATCTACCAGGACTTCCTCACGGGCGAGCGCGAGCTCTCCTGCGCCCCCTGGGGCTCGATCACGCGCAACCCCTACGGCTGGAAGGGCCCGTGCTACCTCCTCACGGACGGCATCTTCCCGACGTACGAGGCGCTGCTCGAGGGCATGGAGTGGGAGGCCTACGGGCCCGGGAACGACCCGCGCTGCGAGCACTGCGGGATCCACTGCGGCTTCGAGCCGTCGGCTGCCTTCGAGGCGTCGTCGAACCTGAAGGAGACCGTGAGGAGCCTTGTTTGGACGCTGACGGGCTGACCTTTTGTTGCGCGACGACCGCTGAGGAGCGTGTCGCGAAGCGGCTCGGGTTGAACGCGGTGCGCATGGGCCTCGGCGTCGCGAACGGCG
>JAFALP010000371.1 GCA_019234175.1 Actinomycetota bacterium
TCGTCTTCGGCGTCTGGCTCGGCTGGCTCCCGACGTCCGACCAGGCGGGTCCGATCACGCAGGCACTCCTCCAGACCCACACGAACATCCTCTTCGTCGACGCGATCATCGACGGCAACTGGAGCGCGCTCTGGGACGTGACGCAGCACCTGATCCTGCCGGCGACGACGCTCGGGATCGTCTACGGCGGCGTCTTCATCCGCCTCATCCGCGTGAACGTCATCCGGACGCTGAAGGAGGACTACATCGAGGCCGCCCGCGCGCGCGGGATCGGCGAGCGGAACGTCGTGTACAAGCACGCGTTTCGCAACGCGCTCGTGCCGGTCGTGACCGTGGTCGGGCTCCAGCTCGCGCTCCTGCTCGGCGGCGCGGTGCTGACCGAGACGACGTTCAACTGGCCCGGCCTCGGCCACTACCTCGTGCTCTACATCGAGAACCGCGACTACGCGGCGGTGCAGGGTATCACCGTCGTGATTGCGCTCGTGATCGTGGCCGTGAGCCTGCTCATCGACTTCGTGAACGCGTTCATCGATCCGCGGGTGCGGTACTGATGGCGACCGCCACGGTCCGCGCGCAGCGGCGGACGGTCGCGCTCCGCCGCGCGTTCGCGCCGATCGCGGAGGCGCGCGGCTTCGCGCGCTGGATGCTCTTCGCCGGCGCGGCGATCACGCTCATGTTCGTCATCCTCGCGGCCTTCGCGCCGCTGCTCTCGCCGTACGCGTTCGACCAGTACCAGGCGAACGGCCACCGCTTCGCGCAGCTCGCGCGCCCCGGGCACGGCCACATCCTCGGGACGACGGTGCAGTCGACGGACGTGCTCGCGCGCATCGTCTACGGGGCCCAGACCGAGCTGGAGGTCGTGGGGCTCGCGCTCGCGTTCGGACTGGCCGTCGGCGTGCCGCTCGGGCTCGTCTCCGGCTACTTCGGCGGCATCCTCGACCGCGGCTCGGTCTTCTTCATGGACGCGATGTTCGCGTTCCCGCCGCTGCTGCTCGCGATCATCATCGCCTTCCTGCTCGGGAGCAGCGTCAGCTCGGGCGTGCTCGTCGCCGCCATCGCGATCACGATCGTGTACGTGCCGCAGTACTTCCGCGTCGTGCGCAACCACGTGATCAGCGTGCGCGAGGAGCAGTACGTCGAGGCGGCGCGCGCGCTCGGGGCGAAGCCGTTCACGATCCTGCGCCGCTACGTGTTCTTCAACGTCGTGCAGAACGTCCCCGTGATCGCCACGCTGAACGCCGCCGATGCGGTGCTGACGCTGACTGCGCTCGGCTTCATCGGCTACGGCGTCCAGCCGACGCAGGGCGCGGAGTGGGGGTACGACGTCTCGCGCGCCGTCACCGACGTCGCGTCGGGGATCTGGTGGACGGGCCTCTTCCCGGGGCTCGCCATCGTGCTGCTCGTGAGCGGCCTCACGCTGCTCGGCGAGGGGCTGAACGAGACGATCAACCCGGTGCTCCGCCGCCGCGCCATCCGGCAGGTCGACTTCGACGCGCCGAGCTTCGACGCCGGCGCGGAGTTCTACGAGGCGTGAGCGCGGAGCCGGTCCTCACCGTCCGCGACCTGCGGCTCTGGTACGGGACGCCGCGCGGCTCCGTCCGGGCGGTGGACGGCGTGTCGCTCGAGATCGGCGCGGGTCAGACGCTCGGCCTCGTCGGTGAGTCCGGCAGCGGCAAGTCGACGCTCGGCCGCGGCATCCTCGGGCTTCTGCCCGAGGGCGCGAAGTCGGACGGCGAGGTGCTGTACAAGGGCCGCAACCTCGTCGGCGCGTCGCACCGGGAGCTGCGCCGTCTGCGTGGGCCCGAGCTCGGGCTCATCTTCCAGGAGCCGATGACGCGCCTCGATCCGCTCATGCGCATCGAGGATCAGTTCCGCGAGACGCTCGAGCAGCACGAGTCGAAGCTCACCGACGCGGAGATCCGGCGGCGCTCGCTCGACACGCTCGGCCGGATGGGAATCCCGCCGACGCGGTTCCGGCAGTACCCGCACGAGTTCTCCGGCGGGATGCGGCAGCGGATCATGATCGCCCTCGCACTCGTCCTCCGTCCGTCGCTCCTCGTCGCCGACGAGCCGACGACGGCTCTCGACGTCATCGTCGAGGCGCAGATCCTGCGCATCCTCGCCGACCTGAAGGAGAACTTCGGCACGGCCCTCCTGCTCATCACGCACAACCTCGGGATCGTCGCCGAGGCGTGCGACCACGTCGCCGTCATGTACGCGGGCCAGATCGTGGAGGAGGGCCCGGCCCGCGACGTGTTCGCCGAGCCGAAGCATCCGTACACGCGCGAGCTGCTCCGGTCGACGATCTCGCTCGACACGCGGGAGCTGCACTCGATCCCGGGCGCGCCCCCGAACCTGATCACGCCGCCGACCGGCTGCCACTTCCATCCCCGCTGCCCCGACATCATGCGCGTCTGCCCGGCGAAGGACCCGATCGAGACGCGGCACGACGGCGACCGGCGCGTGCTCTGCTGGCTGCACGGGCCGGAGAGCGAGATCCCGCCCGGCGGCGGGGAGCCGATCGAGCGCGAGCGGATCGCCGTCGCGGAGGAGGCATGAGCGCGTCCGCGGAGACGCTCGTCTCCGTCCGCGGGCTGAAGACGTACTACTCCATCCGCGGGTCGTTCCTCGACCGGCTGGTCGGGCGCACGGGCGCCGCCGTCCGCGCCGTCGACGACATCTCGCTCGACCTGCGGAAGGGCGAGGTGCTCGGCCTCGTGGGCGAGTCGGGAAGCGGCAAGACGACACTCGGGCGGACGATTCTCGGGCTCGTCCCGGCGACGTCCGGGACGGTCGAGTTCGAGGGCAAGGACATCACCAAGCTGAGCGAGCACGACCTGCGCGAGCTCCGCCGGCGGATGCAGATCGTCTTCCAGGATCCGCATGCGTCGCTGAACCCGGCGATGACGATCGCCCAGGCGGTCGGCCATCCGCTCCAGATCCACGGGCTCGCGCAGGACAAGGAGCAGGTGCGCGCCCGGGTGGCGGAGGTGCTCGACCGCGTCGGGCTCTCGCCGGTGGAGCAGTTCATGGACAAGTACCCGTCCGACCTCTCCGGCGGCCAGAAGCAGCGGGCCGTGATCGCCCGGGCGATCATCCTGAACCCCGTGCTGCTCGTGGCCGACGAGCCCGTGTCGATGCTCGACATGAGCGTGCGGGCGAAGATCCTCGAGCTCATGCTGGCGCTCAAGCGCGACTTCGACCTGACGTACCTGTACGTGACGCACGACCTGGCGACGGCGAAGTTCTTCTGCGACCGGATCGCGATCATGTACCTGGGCCGGATCGTCGAGATCGGGCCGTCGGAGGCGATCTACGAGGATCCGAAGCATCCGTACACGCAGGCGCTGCTGCGGGCGATCCCGGAGCCCGACCCGCGCCGGACGATCCCTCGCGACCTGCCCCGCGGCGAGGTGCCGGACGCGGCGAAGCCGCCGCTCGGCTGCCACTTCCGCCCGCGCTGCCCGCGGGCCTTCGAGGTATGCGGGTGGGAGGCGCGCGACCTGAAGGAGCTGCTCGAGCGTCGGTGGGCGGAGATGGGCGAGGAGGGGTTCGACGCAGAGCGGGCGGCGGTCGGCCCGGCCGAGAGCCTGAACGAGCCGGCAACGACAGCCAAGCTCCACGGTCACGGGGGCGCGTCCGGGGCGGACCTCGCCGGGCTGCTGGAGAAGGCCCGGACGGGCGATCCGGACGATCCCTTCTGGACGGGCGTGAAGCGGATCGCGTCCGAGAACGGGGCGCTGGAGGTGGACTGGTTCGACCCCGTCGACCCGCGGCTCCTGCCGGCCGGGCCGGTCGAGGTCGAGTGCCATCTCTACGACGAGGCTGCCCTCGCCGAGGCCGCCGAGCGCCGAGGCGCCCGGATCCCTTGATTAGGGGGCAGTACCCCTAAAGAGGGCCTGCAAGGCCGCCGATACTCGGCACGTGGACGCCGCAGAACGGCAGCAGATCCTTGATCGCTACCTCGACCACTCGCGTCGGTTCGAGGCCGTGGCCGCGCGCCGCCGGACGGCGACCGCGACCGCCGCGGTCATCCCGTTCCAGGGCCCGCGGGCCGAGATGGAGCAGGAGCCGACCGGCCGCGAGATCGAGGTGCTCCAGCTGATCTCGGACGGGCTCGTGAACCGGGAGATCGGGCAGCGGCTCTACCTGTCGGAGGAGACGGTCAAGTCCCACGTCCGGCACCTGCTCGCCAAGCTCCAGGCCCGCTCGAGGGCCCATGCCGTGGCCGTCGGCTTCCGCCGCGGTCTCATCGGCTAGCGAAGCGACTTACACACGCTGTGGACGACGGGCCTCGGGCCTGTCCAAACGTGCCCGAGAACGCGCAGGCGCACGCCCGGCTATGAAGGCCGGGACGCGCGCCGATCAAGCGATTTCAGCGTGCGGTCCACGTGAGGCAAATCCCTCCTGCGGGGGATGCCTCCGCCCTGTGGACAACGGACGATTCGGCGTCTTGGGGAACTACCAGTTGCGGAGATCGCTCGCCACCGGGGCGAGCGCAAGAGCTGCGATCAGGCGCTTCAACGTGAACTCCTATCACTGGGGACTAACGGCAACCGGCAGCTTATACCCCTTTTAGGGGAGATTTCAAGACTTCCAGGAAAGTTCCGAGGACTTTGACCACATTCGCCATGCCGATGAAGCCAATGAAGCCCGTTTCCAGCCGGGACAAGCTCCTCATGGCTTGGGTGGGGCTCCTCGGCGTTGCTGCCGTCGCCTTCTGCGTTGGCCTGCTGCTCACGGGCCACG
>JAFALP010000385.1 GCA_019234175.1 Actinomycetota bacterium
TGCTCGGTCACGAGGATGCTATCGACCTTCCCGCGGCAGATCTGAAGGGCGAGCTCCCCCGCGAACGGCGGCGCGAGGCCGTCGGCGATCGTGTTCGTCTCCACCCGGACGCTGTGGCCGGCCTCGAGCCCGGCGCGGAACGCCTGAGCCTGTTCCGGCTCCACGGCGACGATCCGCGCCCGGCCGGCGAGCGCGGTGACGATGCCGGAGACGAGGCCGCCGCCGCCGACGCCCACGACGACGGTCTCCACGTCGGGGACGTCCTCGAGGATCTCGAGCGCGAGCGTGCCGTGCCCGGCGACGACCCACGGGTCGTCGTGCGGATGGACGAAGACGCGGTCGCTCTCGGCGCGCGCACGCTCGTACGCCACCGACGGGGTCGGAGACGAGAGGTCGACGGTGGCGCCGTAGCCCCGCGTCGCCTCGACCTTCAACGGGTTGACGCCCTCCCACATGGAGACGAGGCAGTCGACGCCGTACTGCGACGCCGCCCACGCCACCGCCTGCGCGTGGTTGCCGGCGGACCAGGTGACGACGCCGCGCCGCCGCTCCTCGTCGGTGAGCGCGGCCATGCGGTTGAGCGCGCCGCGCGCCTTGAACGAGCCCGTCTTCTGGAAGAGCTCCGCCTTCAGATGCGCGCCGAGCGTCGCGGACGAGAACATGGGCGTGCGGTGCACGCGGCCCGCGATCGTCGCGCGGGCGCGCTCGACGTCGATCACACGAGCACGGTGTCGGAGACGGGGACCGGGAGCCGCACCGTGAATGCCGTCAGCCGTTCCGGCTCGCTCGCAACCTCGACGCTTCCGCCCATCGCCTCGGTCAGCTCCTTGACGATGGCGAGCCCGAGACCGGTGCCCACCTTCCGCTCCTGCCCGTAGCGCTCGTGCAGGAAGAAGCGCTCGAACGCGCGGTCGCGTTCCTCGGCGCGCAGCCCCGGGCCCGTGTCCTCGACGCGCAGCAGGCCCGGCTCGGTGACGACGCGGACTGCACCGCCGCGCGGCGTCAGGCGCAGCGCGTTCTCGACGAGATTGGAGACGACCTGCAGCGCGCGATCGGCATCGGCGACCGCCGGCGCGGGCGCGTCCGACGGAGCCGTGAGCTCGACGCCGAACGCCGCGGCCTGCTGCTGGTAGCGGCGCACTGCATCGGCCGCGACCTCGGCGAGGTCGATCTCGCTCGGGTGCACGCTGAAATCGGTCCGGTTCATCCGCGCGAGATCGAGCAGGTCGCGCACGAGGCGTTCGAGGCGCGCCGCCTCGGCGGCGACCGTCTCGGCGGCGTCGTGCGCATCGACGGCGCACTCGGCGAGCGCCTCCGCCCAGCCGCGGATGGCGGTCAGCGGCGTCTTCAGCTCATGGCTGACCGAGAGCAGGAAGGAACGCTCCGCCTCGCGCGCGCGCCCGAGCTGCTCGGCGAGGTCGTTGAACGAGAGCGCGAGCGTGCGCAGCTCCGACGCGCCCTCGACCGGGACGGGCGCGGGGTGCGTGCCGCGCGCGAGGGTCCGAGCCGCCTGCGCCACCCGGCCGACGGGGCGCGCGATGCGGCGTGCGAGCACGAGTGCGAACACGGCGGCGAGCGCGGCGCCTGCGAGCGCGGCGATGAGGAGGGCCCAGGCGAACGGCGAGAACTGCGAGGTCGCGCTCTTCGGGCGCAGGAGCACGAACACCTTCCCGTCCACCGGCTGTGCGGCGAAGAAGTAGCTGGTGCCGTCGATCGTCATCGACCCCTGCGCGGGCTTCGGAGGCCGGGCGAGCACGTCCTTCCGCGCCGAGTCGGGAAGGCCGTCCGCGTTCGTCCGATAGATCTCGTTCTGCTGCTTGAAGTACGGGCGCAGCGGCTTCAGGAACGTGAACGGCGACACCGCGACGCGTTCGCGCTCGGCGATGAGCGCCGCCTGGTGGACGACGTCCTGCAGGGTCGCGCGGTCGACGGCGCGGCGCGTGAGGAGCAGCCCGAGGCCGAGCGTCAGCCCGATGCAGAGCAGGACGATGACGGCCACCGCCTGGAAGAGCCTCGTGCGCAGGCTCACCATTGGCTCAAGAGCTTACGCCGCGACGAGCTTGTACCCGGAGCCGCGCACCGTGCGGATCGACTCCGGGTTGCCGATCTTGCGCCGCAGCTGCGCGACGTGGACGTCGACCGTGCGCGTCCCGCCGGGGTAGGTCATCCCCCATACGAGGTCGAGCAGGCGCTCGCGCGAGAGGACGATGCCGGGATGCTCGAGGAAGCACGCAAGCAGGTCGAACTCCTTGCTCGTCAGCTCCACGAGGTCGCCGTCGACGGTGACGTCCCGCTCGTCGCGGCGAAGCTGGATCGGGCCGGAGACGAGCACCTCGCCCGGGTCGCGGTGGTCGGCGCGGCGGAGGATCGCCTTGATGCGCGCGGCGAGCTCCCGCGGCGAGAACGGCTTGGAGACGTAGTCGTCGGCGCCGAGCTCGAGCCCCGCGACGCGGTCGGGCTCCTCGTCGCGCGCGGTGAGCATGACGATCGGCACCTTCGAGTGCGCCCGCAGCGTGCGGCACACCTCGAAGCCGTCGATGCCGGGCAGGCCAATGTCGAGCACGATCATGCGCACCGGATGGCGGCGAAGCTCGGTGATCGCCTCTTCGCCCGTGCGCAGCCAAAGCACGCGCCAGCCGTCCTGCTGCTCGAGATATGACTTGACGAGGCGGCCGATCGCGTCGTCGTCCTCGACGAGCAGCAGCACGCCACCGTTCGCGGTCGCCGACATGGTCAGCCTCCTCCGATCCCTTCCACCTGGATGGTGTCGGCCGGCTGGTTCGCCGGCGCGGCGATGAGCACCCGCATGCCGCGGCGAAGGACGGTGGCCGACGCCGTCTGCGCGCCGTAGCGGACGGTCGCGGTCGACGCCACCGCGATCACCTCGGTGCGGTCCTTCTCGCGGAGCGTGATCCCCGTCGGGCCGACCGCGATGATCACGCCGCGGTACAGCTCGGTGTCCTGGATCGAGCCGTCGGGCGCCTGCCAGAGGATCTCCGCACGGATCAAGCGGCCACCCAGCAGCGTCTGGAGAATGCCGCCGCCTCCGGGCAGCGCGAAGCCGCTCGCGGCGAGCCAGAAGAAGACGTTGAGCGCGACGAGAGCACAGGCCAAGACAGCAAATCGGCGCCGATTCACGGTCACATGATCCCTCCGAAGGCAGAAAAGACGCGTAAGTCCTCTGTAAATCAGGCCCTTCCGGCTTTGTGCAGCTGCGCGTAGATGCGCCGCGCAGTCTTCGCCGGAACGCCGGGAACGCCTTCGAGCTCCTCCTGCGTCGCCTCCACCATCTTCTCCACGGACCCGAAGTGCTGGAGCAGTGCGCGCCGTCGCGCGGGGCCCACGCCCTCGAGCTCGTCGAAGAGCGACGAGAAGCCGCGCGCCTCGCGGCGCTGCCGGTGGAAGCCGAGCGCGAAGCGGTGCGCCTCGTCGCGGATGCGCTGCAGGAGCTGCAGGCCGGGGTTGTGCCGCGAGAGGACGATCGGGTCCGGACGTCCGGGGACGAACACCTCCTCGATGCGTTTGGCGAGGGCGATGACCGCGACGCGCGGAAGGTCGTAGGCCTGCATCGCCTCGAGCGCGGCGGAGAGCTGCCCTTTGCCGCCGTCGATGACGACGAGATTCGGGATCGTCGTCCATGCCGGGTCTCCGGCCGGGTCGTTTGCGCGGGCGAACCGGCGCGAGATCACCTCCGCCATCGCGGCGAAGTCGTCGGGATCGTCGCCGGCCGACTTGATCGCGAACTTGCGGTAATCGCTCTTCTTCGGCGCCGCGTCCTGGAAGACGACCATCGAGCCGACGGGGTCCTGCCCCATCGCGTGCGAGATGTCGTAGCACTCGATGCGGATCGGGAGCGACTCGAGGTTGAGCGCCTCGCGCAACTCCTCGAGCGCCTCGACGCGCCGCGCGCGGCGCTGGTCCGACTGCGCCTGCGCGTGCACGAGCGCGTGCTGCGCGTTCTCGTCCGCGAGCGCCTGCAGCCGGCGCTTCTCACCGCGTTCCGCCGTGCGCACCTCGACGCGCGCGCCGCGGCGCTCGGACAGGAGCTCCGCGAGCGCGGACAGGTCGCCGGCGTCGCGCGGCACGATGATCTGCGGCGGCACGCTCGGCGCGTTGCCGTAGTACTCGAGCCCGAACGACTCGAGGATCGTCGTCACGTCCTGGCCGCCGACGTTCTCGAGGTGAAAGGAGTGGCGGTCGATCATCTTGCCGTCCCGCAGCGGGAAGATCTGCACGACCGCTCCGTCGCCTTCGGCGGCGAAGCCGACGATGTCCACCGTCCCGACCGACTCGCGCTCGACCGCCTGCCGCTCGACGAGGTGCTGGACGGAGTAGAGGCGGTTGCGGTAGCGCGCCGCATCCTCGAAGCGCTCCTCGGACGCGGCGGCGAGCATCTTCTCCTCGAGCTCGCGCTGGATCGGCTTGACGTTGCCGGAGAGAAACTCGACGACGCCGTCGATGATCGCGCGGTAGTCCTCGTGCGACACGTAGCCGACGCACGGAGCGAGGCAGCGGTCGATGTGGTAGTCGAGGCACGGAATGCCCGAGTGCCGCCCGGGCTTCGGCCCCTCGCACGGGCGATACGGGAAGACGCGGTTCAGGACGTCGAGCGTCTCGCGCACCTTCTTCGCATTCGCGTACGGCCCGAAGTACTGGACGCCGGGCCGGTGCCGCTCGCGCGTGAACATGACACGCGGGTATTCGTCCTCGACGGTGACGGCGATGTACGGGAACGATTTGTCGTCTCGCAGGCGCACGTTGAACGGCGGCCGGAAGCGCTTGACGAGGTTCTGTTCGAGATGGAGCGCCTCCACCTCGGTGCCGGTGACGATCACCTCGACGTCGTCGACGCGCTCCGGGAGACTGCGGATCTGCGCGCGGCCGTCGCCGGTCCGCTGGAAGTACGACCGGACGCGCGGGCGGAGCGACTTTGCCTTCCCGATGTAAAGAACGTCCCCGGACTCGTCCCGGAACAGATACACACCAGGCTTCGTGGGTAATCCCCTCAGCTGCTCTTGAACGCGCTCCGACACGGCCTGCCAACCGTAGCCGTGCTCCTTCTGCTCGCGTGGGCGCCCGCCGTGGCGCACGCGGGCGGTCCGGGCATGCTCGTCGGCGCGACCGAGGACGCAGTCAAGTCGACCGACCCGGCGACGGCGAAGTCGCAGATGGACCTCCTCGCGATGGCGGGCTTCGACGCCGTCCGCATCACGCAGGA
>JAFALP010000236.1 GCA_019234175.1 Actinomycetota bacterium
GAGCTCGGCGAGTGTCTGCAGCGCTTCCGCCTGCGGCGTGCCGAGGACGAGCGTCGCGATCGGGGTCTCACGCCACGCGGCGAGGCGTTCCGCGATCCGTTCCTTCGGGCCAACGAGGCACACCGCGTCGACGAGGTCGTCCGGCACTGCGGCGATCGCCTCGCGCTGCTTGCCGTCGAGGTAGAGATCCTGGATCGTCGCGGCGGCGTCCGCCCAGCCGTAGCTGCCGATCAGGGAGTTGTAGAAGTTCTGGCCCTTCGCTCCCATCCCGCCGACGTAGAGCGCAAGGTGCGGCTTCAGCGAGTCGCGCAGCCCTTGCACGTCGTCGCCGACGAGTACCTGCACGGTCGGCGCGATCTCGAAGCCGGCGGGCGGCGCCGGGAACGCGTCTGCGAACCGCTCCGGGTCGACGAAGATCGGCAGCCAGCCGTCCGCGATCTCGTACGCGAGCGCGACGTTCTTCGGCCCGATCGCGGCGAGGTAGATGGGGATGTCGGCGCGCAGGGGGCGCAGCATCAGCTTCAGCGGCTTCCCGAGCCCGGTCGCGCCGGGGCCGTCGTACGGGATGCGGTACTGCTCGCCCTCGTGCTCGAGCGTCTCGCGCCTCAGCGCCGCGCGGACGATCTCCACGTACTCGCGCGTCTTGCCGAGCGGCTTGCCCCAAGGCTCGCCGTGCCAGCCCTCGACCACCTGCGGCCCCGAGGTCCCGAGGCCGAGCACGAACCGTCCGCCGGACATGAGGTCGAGCGTCGCCGCCGTCATCGCCGTGTTCGCGGGCGTCCGGCCGGGGATCTGCATGATCGCCGAGCCGACCTTGATGCGGCTCGTGCTCGCCGCCATCCAGGCGAGGACGGTGACGGCGTCCGTGCCCCAGGCCTCCGCCGCCCAGACGGAGTCGAAACCGAGGCGCTCCGCCTCCTGCGCGAGCGGAACGAGCGCCGCCGGGTTCGTTCCCGGAGACGCGTAGCCGAGGTTGAGACCGAGCTTCACTAGGCTGACTCTATGCCGCACCCCGAGCTCGCATCCGAACAGGCATACGTCGACAACGCCTACGCCGCGCTCGACCGCATGCGCGAGACGCTCGAGAGCTCGCAGAACGCGATGGCGACCGAGTTCGCCGCCGTCGCCATGGAGGCGTGGCTCAAGCGGCGGCACAAGACGTTCCAGGACGCGGAGCGCGGGCTCTGCTTCGGTCGGCTGACACTCGACGAGGCGCTGCGCCCGCTGTACATCGGGCGGCGCTGGGTGCACGACGACGCGCACGAGGTGCTCGTGTGCAACTGGCAGGCGCCCGCTGCGCGCCCGTTCTACACGGCGACGCCGAACGAGCCGCGAGGTGTAACTCAGCGGCGCCGCTTCCGCACGGAGGGCCGGGCGCTCGTGGACATCTCCGACGAGTCGCTCGACGGCTCGGTCGTCGAGGGCGCAAGCGTCTCCGACTTTCTCCTCGAGGAGCTCGATCGCCGCCGCGAGGGCCGGATGCGCGACATCGTCGCCACCATCCAGTCCGACCAGTACCGGCTGATCACCGCGGAGCCCGAGGGCGCGCTCGTCGTCCAGGGCGGCCCGGGGACGGGCAAGACGGCCGTCGGGCTGCACCGCGCCTCGTGGCTGCTCTTCACGCATCGCGAGCAGCTGCGCCGCGTGCTCGTCGTCGGGCCGAATCCGCTCTTCATGGACTACGTCTCGCACGTGCTGCCGGCGCTGGGCGAGGAGGCGGTGGAGCAGCGCGCCGTCACCGAGATGCTCGACGGCGTCGTCGTCGAACGGGACGACGCGACCGACGTCGCCGCCTTGAAGGCGGACCCGCGGCTGAGCGAGGTCGTGCAGCGCGCGGTGGAGCTCTCCGTGCGCACGGTGCCGGAGGAGCTCGTCCTCTACGTCGACGGCATCTTCGTCTCGGTGAAGGAACGCGACGTCGCCGAACTGCTCGACGCCGCCTTGTCCGAGGGGCTCGCGCTCGGGCAGGCGCGCGAGCGGTTCCGCATGGCGGTCCTGCGCCGCTACTACGAGCGCTACGGCGAGCTGCTCGGCCCGCGCGCACTGCGGAGCTTCGACGAGCTCGAGCGTGCGCTGCGTCGCAACGGCTTCCTGGCGAAGTACCTCGACCGCGTGCTTTCGCTGCCGCGCGCCGACAAGCTCGTTGCGCGGCTGCTCACCTCGCCGACGGCGCTGCGCGAGGCCGCGGACGGCGTGCTCGACGCCGGCGAGCAGAAGCTCCTGCTCCGCGACCGGCCGCGCCGCGCCGCCGATCTGCAGTGGAGCGCGCACGACCTGCCGCTGCTCGACGTCGCGCGCACCCTCGTCGACGGGCCGCCGCGCGCGTACGGGCACGTGATCGTGGACGAGGCGCAGGACCTCTCGCCCATGCAGCTCCTCATGGTCTCGCGGCGAACCGTCGACGGCTCGCTCACGATCCTCGGCGACGTCGCGCAGGCGACGGGGCCGGTGACGTACGGACGCTGGCAGGAGCTGGAGCCGTTCCTTCCCCAAGACGTCGAAGTGCACGTCGAGGAGCTACGGCACGCGTATCGCGTCCCCGCCGAGATCATGGAGCTGGCGCTGCCGCTGCTCGACGAGATCGCACCCGACGTCGAGCGGCCGCTCGCATACCGGCAGGGCGGCGCTCCGCCGAAGCTCGTCCGCGTCGCCGAGGACGAGCTCCTCGAAGCGGCCTCGCGCGAGGCGGCGGCGTTCGACGACGGGCTCCTCGCCATCATCGGGCCGCGGTCGCTCGTCGACTCGGCCGTCTCCGAGGACACGTATCTCCTGACGCCGCCGCAGGCGAAGGGGCTCGAGTTCGACCACGTCGTCGTCATCGAGCCGGCGCGCATCGTCGAGGAGGGCGGCCCGCGCGGCCTGCGCGAGCTCTACGTCGCCTTGACGCGGCCGACGAAGTCGTTGGTCGTCGTCCACTCCCGCGAGTGGCGATGAGGTACTGGGAGGACTTTCCCGTCGGCGAGGAGACCGTCCACGGGACGCACGAGGTGACCGTCGCCGAGATCGTCCGCTTCGCGCGCGAGTTCGACCCGCAGCCGTTCCACGTCGACCCGGACGTCGACGGCCCGTACGGCGGCCTGATCGCGAGCGGCTGGCACAGCGCGTCGCTCTATATGGGCATGTTCGTCCGCAACGTCCTGCTCGACAGCGCGAGCCTCGGCTCGCCCGGTGTCGAAGAGCTGCGCTGGCTCGTTCCCGTTCGCCCCGGAGACGTGCTGACTGGGCGAAGCCGCGTCGTCGACGCGTGGGTCAGCGAGCGCGACCCCGGCCGTGGCACGATCGTCGGCGAGCACGAGCTCGTCAATCAACGGGGGGAGATCGTCATGCGGATGCGGGCACGGGGATTCATCGCGCGGAGGCCGAGCTGATGCGGACGCGGTCGCTCGGCGCGGAAGGGCCCGTCGTCACCGTGGTCGGGCTCGGAACGAACAACTTCGGCGGCCGCATCGACTACGACGCGTCGAAGGCCGTGATCGACGAGGCGCTCGAGCAGGGCATCAAGCTGTTCGACACCGCGGACATCTACTCGCAGGGGGCGAGCGAGGAGTTCATCGGCCGGGCGCTCGAGGGCCGGCGCGACGCCGTCTTCGTCGCGACGAAGTTCGGCAAGCCGATGAACGACAACCCGTCCGACTCGCGCGGTTCGCCCGAATACATCCGCTGGGCAGTCGAGGGATCGCTGCGGCGCCTGCGCACCGACTACGTCGATGTGTATCAGATGCACGAGCCCGATCCGTCCACGCCGATCGAGGAGACGCTCGGCGCGCTCGACGAGCTCGTCCGCGAGGGCAAGGTGCGCTGGATCGGCTCGTCCAACTTCTCGCCGGAGCAGGTCGAGCAGGCGGACACGCTCGCGCGCGACCGGGGGCTGACGCGCTTCGTCGCCGCGCAGAACGAGTACAGCCTCGTCGAGCGCGAGGCCGAGGACGAGCTGCTGCCGCTCTGCGAGCGCGAGGGGCTCGGCCTCCTGC
>JAFALP010000270.1 GCA_019234175.1 Actinomycetota bacterium
TGCGGCCGTGATAGGCGTTGCCGAAGCAGACGATTGCGGCGCGGCCGGTTGCCGCGCGCGCGATCTTGACCGCGTTCTCGACCGCCTCCGTGCCCGCGTTGAAGAACGCAGCCTTCGAGGCGCCGCGGAACGGCGCCACCGCGAGCAGCCGCTCGGCGTACGTGACGTAGACCTCGTACGGGACGATGGTGAAGTCGGTGTGGAGGAACCGCGCCGCCTGCTCCTGCACCGCCTCGACGACGTGCGGGTGCGCATGCCCGACGTTGAGGCAGCCGACGCCGCCGGTGAAGTCGAGGAACGTGTTGCCGTCGACGTCGGTGAGCGTGGCGCCGTGACCCTCCGCCGCGACCACGGGAAGGAACACGTCGAGCGCGTTGGCGACGACGGCGCTCTTGCGGGCGAGGATCGCCTGCGAGCGCGGCCCCGGAACCGCCGTTTTCAGCTCGATCGCGCGGAGTGCGGCCATCGCTCCTCACGATAACGAGGGCCGGGCCGCACGGTCGCGGTCCGGGTTACGATCGCCACGTGGTTCTGTCCGACGCGACCATCGCCCGGCTGTTGTCGGAGGGCCGGATCGAGATCGACCCGTACGACGGCTCGCTGTTGCAGCCCTCGAGCGTGGACGTGCGCGTCGATCGGCTGTTTCGGGTCTTTCACAACAACCGATACCCCTATATCGACGTGAAGCAGGAGCAGGAGGAGCTGACCGAGCTCGTCCGGGTCGAGGACGACCACCCGTTCGTCCTCCATCCCGGCGAGTTCGTGCTCGGATCGACGCTGGAACGGGTACGGCTCCCGGATGACCTCGTCGCCCGTCTGGAGGGGAAGTCGAGCCTGGGCCGCCTGGGGCTGCTCATCCACTCGACGGCGGGCTTCATCGACCCGGGCTGGGACGGGCACGTGACGCTCGAGCTGTCCAACGTCGCCACGCTGCCCATCACCATCTATCCGGGGATGAAGATCGGGCAGATCTCCTTCATGCAGATGACCGAGCCGGCAGCGACGCCGTACGGCTCCTCGGAGATCGGCTCGAAGTACAAGGGGCAGGAGGGCCCTACGCCGAGCCGCTACTTCAAGAACTTCGAGTGACGGTTCTCGTCACAGGGGGAACGGGGTTCGTCGGCGGGCACGTCGTCCATGCGCTGCGCGCGCGCGACATCCGCGTGCGCGCGCTCGTTCGCGACCGCAAGCGGGCGGGGCGCTTGGAGTCGTGGGGAGCGGAGCTCGTCGTCGGCGACGTCACCGACGAGACGGTGCTGCGCGCCGCCTGCGTCGGGGTCGACGCCGTCGTCCATCTCGTCGCCATCATCAAGGGCTCGCGCGGCGACTTCGAGCACGTGATGGAGCACGGGACGCGCAGTCTCGTCGGGGCCTCGGAGAACGCCGGCGTGCACCGCTTCGTGCTCATGAGCGCGCTGGGGCTGGACGAGCGGTCGAAGGACGCCGTGCCGTACTTCACGGCCAAGTGGGATATGGAGCGCGCAGTGCGCTCGTCCAGCCTTCCGTACGTCGTCTTCCGACCGAGCTTCGTCTTCGGCAAGGACGGCGGCGTGCTGCCGACGTTCGTGCGGCTCGCGCGACTCGCGCCGGTGACGCCGATCGTCGGCGACGGGAGGTCGCGGCTGCAGCCGATCTGGGTGGACGATCTCGCCGAGTACGTCGTGCGCGCGATCGACGAACAGGCGGCGTCGGGGCGCGTGTTCGAGCTCGGCGGCCCAGACGTGGTCACGTGGGGCGAGTTCTGGGACCGCCTGAAGCGTGTACTCGGCGCGCGGCGCCCGTCGCTGCACGTGCCCATCGGCCTTCTGCGTGCGCAGGCGACGCTCACCGAGCGGCTTCCCGGCGCGCCGGTGACACGCGACCAGCTGACGATGCTCGAGCTCGGCGACAACGTCGTGTCCGACCCGGCCGCGGTGGAGACGTTCCGGCTTCCGCTCGTGCCGCTGGACGAGCAGCTGCGCCGCGCCGCCTCGTGATCCGCGGCGTCGTTTACGCCGAGGCGGGGGCGGAGCCGCAGGTCGAGGAGATCACGCTCGACCCGCCGGGGCCGAACGAAGTCGTCGTCGACGTCGAGGCGTGCGGTCTCTGTCACACCGACGTCCACGTCGTCGAGACCGGAGGCTGGGGCCTGCGGCCGCCGATCCTGCTCGGGCACGAGGGCGCCGGGACCGTGGCCGAGGTGGGCGAGGGCGTCACGTCGGTGGCGCCGGGTGACCGCGTCGTCATTGCCTGGCGCGCGCCGTGCGGCACGTGCCCGTCGTGCACGCGCGGCGATCCGCGGCGGTGCTCGTCGCAGCTGCGCGCGCGGCGACGCGCGCGCCGGCTCGACGGAACGCTTCTCGCGCCCGTCCTTCGGTGCGGCACGCTCGCCGACCGCGCGATCGTCCACGAGGCGTGCGCCGTGAAGGTGCCGCGCGAGCTGCCGGTGGAGCAGGCGTCGCTTCTCGCCTGCGGGTTCTCGACCGGCGCGGGCGCTGCGCTGTGGGCCACGCCGGTGCGCGACGGCGCGTCCGTCGCCGTCATCGGGTGCGGCGGCGTCGGCCTCGCCGTCATCCAGGGCGCGAAGCTCGCCGGCGCCGGCCGAATCGTCGCCGTCGACGTCGCCGCCTCCAAGCTCGACGACGCGCGCGCCCTCGGCGCCACCGACGTCGTCGACGCGAGCGCGGGCGACGCCGTCGAGCAGGTGCGCGACCTCACCGGCGGCGTCGACTTCGCCTTCTCCGCCATCGGCGCGGCCGCCGGGCTCGACCAGGCGGTGCGCATGTGCGGCTACGGCGGGACGGCCACGCTCGTCGGCGTTCCGGAGCCGGACGCGCGGCTCGGCGTCGACCTCGACCGCGACATGTTCGGCCCGAAGGTGGCGATCGCGGTCACGCACGGCGGCGACACCATCCCGCAGGAGGACTTCCCCTTCCTCGCGCAGGCGGCGCTCGACGGCCGGATCGATCTCGCGCGGTTCGTCTCGCGCACGCTGCCGCTCGAGGAGGCACCGGAGGCGCTCACGCATCTCGGCCGCGGCGAGATCCGCGCGGTCGTGCGGCTCTAGCGCTTGCCGAACGAGGCGCGGCGCTCGACGTCGCCGGGGTCGACCATATGGCCGTCGCGCTCGACGTAGCCGCCGCTGCCGCCGACGATGAACAGCACCGCTTCCTCGTCGAACGGATTGGAGAGCTTGCGCGGCGTCGTCGACTCGGCGTGGAAGAGGCCGCCGGCCTCGAGGTCCCGCGTCTCGCCGCCGACCTCCACGCGGACGCGGCCGCGGTGGACGAAGTAGAGCTCGTCCTGCGTGTCGTGGTAGTGCTCGAACCCTTCGAACTGGGGCGGATAGACGACCGCGTTCACGCCGAACGCAGTGACGCCGAGCGCGGTGCGCACCTTGCGGAAGCCGGGGCCGTCGCCGAGCTCGTCCAGGGAGGAGAAGCTGTGGCTCATCCGTTGCAGACGCCGGCGTCGTGCAGCGGCAGGCGCGCGAGCATCTCGGCGAGCTGCTCCTGCTCCTCGGGGCTGAACCGCGAGCCGAAGAGCTCCTCCACGTCGGACAGGTGCGTCGGCCGGCACTCCTCCACCTTGCGGACGCCCTCCTCGGTGAGGACCGCCCAGGTGACCCGCGCGTCGCTCTCGCACTGGTGCTTCGCCACCCAGCCCGACCGCTCCAGGCCTTCGAGCAGCCGGGTGATGCCGGAGGGGCTGAGGATGACCGTCCGGGCCAGGTCGATCCGGCGCAGGCGGTGCTCGGGGGCGAAGTAGAGCTGGACGAGGACGTCGAAGTCCCGGAGCGAGACCCCGTGGGCCGCCTCCAGGCGGCTGGACAGCTCCCGGGTCAGGGCGGCGTGCGCCCGGAGAAACCGGAGCCAGGAGCCCGCATGGGGGTCTGCTGAAACTTGTGTGCTCAATACTTGACTAGACAAAATTCCCTCGCTATGATGCTTGCGACCTCAAGTATACAAGGAGATGCATTCGATGTCCACTGTCGCACCCACCCAGGAACTCACCGTCGCCGGCACGTGGGCGGCGGACCCGGTCCACTCCAACGTCTCGTTCCAGATCGCGTACGCGGGCACGAACACGTTCCGCGGCGGCTTCAAGGAGTTCTCGGCCACCCTCTCGAACGGCACGCTCGAGGGCTCGGCCAACGTCGCCAGCGTCGACGTGAAGGACGAGCAGCTGAACGGGCACCTGCAGACGCCGGACTTCTTCGACGCCGAGCGGTTCCCGGAGATCACCTTCAAGGCCACGAGCCTCGACCGCGGTGAGCTGACCCTCAAGGGCGTCACCCGCGAGGTTCCCCTCAGCGGCACCATCTCGGCGCCGAACGTCGACCCGTTCGGCCGCGAGCGCATCGGCATCACGCTCGAGACCACCGTGAACCGGAACGACTTCGGCATCACGTGGAACGCGCCCAATCAGGGCGGCGGCAACTACCTCGGCGACGACGTCACCATCTCCGCCGAGCTCGCGTTGGTGAAGCAGGAAGCGTGACGATGAAGATCCTGGCGGTCTCCGGCAGCCTCAGGCCGGACTCGTTCAACTCGGCGCTCCTGCGCGAGGCGGCGCGTGTCGCCCCCGCGGGCGTCGAGGTCGAGCTGTGGGAGGGACTGGGCGAGCTGCCGGTCTACGACCAGGATCTCGACGGCGGCGACGCACCCGAGAGCGTCCGCAGGCTCCGCGACGCGTGGGGCTCGGCGGACGCGATCCTCTTCGCGACGCCCGAGTACAACGGCTCCGTGCCCGGCGGCCTGAAGAACGCCGTCGACTGGGCATCGCGGCCGAAGGGCGATGGGGCGCTGCAGAACAAGACGGTCGCCGTCGTCGGCGCCAGCATGGGTCAGTTCGGCGCCCTCTGGGCGCAGCAGGACCTGCGTCGCATCCTCGGCATCGCAGGCGCACGCGTGGTCGGTGAGGGCCTTCCGGTCTCCCGCGCGCACGAGGGATTCGACGAGGCCGCGATCGAGGGGGTCCGGAACGTTCTGGAGTCCCTCGTGCAGGCCGCCGATCCGCTCGACGTCGCCGTCTAAAGATTGAGGGCCGCCCGAAGGCGGCCCTCAATTCGGTGACCAACGTTGGATTCGGCAGAGTCGCGTCGTCCCCCACGCTGGCTAGGCGGTTCCCGGTGGTCCCGGGGACTGCGCCTCTACCCGCCGGTACCTCCACTGGCCGAAATACTTGAACTCACGCTCGGACCACCTCCTTTCCGTGGTGATCCCACGATATCAGCGCAGGACGACGCCGAGCTCGAAGGACCGCCCTAACCCGCGCGTCGAGCACGCTCGACATCCTCTCTGACCCAGCACTGCGGGATGTGGTCGTCGACGATGCCGGTCGCCTGCATCGCCGCGTAGACCGTCGTCGGCCCGACGAACCTGAAGCCGGCGGCCTTCAGCCGCTTCGACAGCTCTTTCGCGTCGGCTTCGCCCCCGTCGCGGTACTCCCACATGAGCGCCGGCAGCGGCGCGTCGGTCTCACGCAGGGCGAGCACACCCTTCGCGTTCGCGATCGCCGCCTCGATCTTGCCTCGGTGGCGGACGATCGCCGCGTCGCCGAGGAGGCGCTTCACGTCGCGCTCGCCGAAGCGTGCGACCGTGTCGGGGTCGAAGTCCGCGAACCCGGCGCGGAACGCCTCCCGCTTGCGGAGGATCGTGATCCACGCGAGGCCGGACTGGAACCCCTCCAGGCAGAGTCGCTCGTACAGGCCGCGCTCGTCGCGGACCGGGCGGCCCCATTCGTCGTCGTGGTAGGCGATGTAGAGCGGGTCCGTGGTCGGCCAGCAGCGGATGCGGCCGTCAGCCGACATCGACCTTCACCACGCCGTCGACGACGTGCACCGGGTAGGTCTTCACCGGCTCGAACGCCGGCAGCGACATCGGCTTCCCGGTGGCGAGGTCGAACGCGGAGCCGTGGCGCGGGCAGATGACGCGGCACAGGTCCTCGTCCCAGTCGCCCTCGCACAGCGGCCCGTCGTCATGCGAGCAGCGGTCCTCGATCGCATAGAGCGTGCCGCCGCAGTTGTAGACGCCGAGCGTGAGCGTCGGGCCGGCGTAGACGAGCTTCGTGGAGCCGGGCGGGAACTCGTCCGCCCGGGCAACCTCGAACTCGGGCACCTACGTGAGCTCGAGCTCGTCGAAGCCCGCGAGGCCCCGGGGCAGCGGCGTCCCCTTCGCCTTGTGCAGCGCGACCTTCAGCGTCGTGAGCCCGAGCATGGCGCACTTCAGCCGCACCGGCGTGAGCGGGATGCCGATCTCGTCGAGGAGCTCGTCCTTGTCGAGCGACGCCACCTCGGTGGCGGTGCGGCCCTGGACCATCTCCGTGAGCATCGACGTCGCCGCCTGCGAGATGGCGCAGCCGCGGCCGAAGAACTTCACCTCCTCGATCGTCTCGCCGTCGTCGGCGAACGCGACGTAGATGGAGACCTCGTCGCCGCACAGCGGATTCTGACCCTCGGCCTCGGCGTCGGCGCCCTCGAGCACGCCGTGGCCGCGCGGGTTCTTGTAGTGATCCAAGATCACTTCGCGGTACATCTGCTCGAACTCGTTCACGCGAACACCTTACGCACGGTGTACAGCCCGTCGGCGAGCTGGTCGATCTCCTCGGGCAGCGTGTACAGGTAGAAGCTCGCCCGGTTCGTCGCCGCCACGCCGAGCTTGTGCATGAGCGGCTGGCAGCAATGATGGCCGGCGCGGATGGCGACGCCCTGCCGGTCGAGGATCTGCGCCACGTCGTGCGGATGGATGTCCGCGAGGTTGAACGAGACGACGCCGGCTCGCCGGTCCGCCGGCGGCCCGTACAGCGTGATGCCGGGGATCTCGGACAGCCGGCCGAGCGCGTACGCGACGAGCTCGTGCTCGTGCGCCTCGATGGCGTCGAGCCCCGCCGCCTCGATGTAGTCGACGGCGCACCCGAGCCCGTACGCCTCGACGATCGGCGACGTCCCCGCCTCGAACTTGTGCGGCAGCTCGCCCCACGTCGTCTTCTCGTAGCGCACCGAGTTGATCATGTGGCCGCCGAGCAGGAAGGGCTCCATCGCCTGCAGCAGCGACGCGCGCCCCCACAGCGCGCCGATCCCGCTCGGGCCGCACATCTTGTGGCCGGAGATGGCGAGGAAGTCGCAGTCGAGTGCCTGCACGTCCACGCGCATGTGCGGCGCCGCCTGCGCCGCGTCGCAGACGAAGATCGCTCCCTGCTCGTGCGCCCAGCGTGTGAGCGGCCCGAGGTCGTGGATCGTCCCCAGCGCGTTCGACACGAGGTTCGTCGCCACGACCTTCACGTTGAAGTCGCGCGCGATCTGATCGAGCCCGGAGAGGTCGAGCTCGTTGTTCTCGTCGAGCGGCACCATCACGAAGTCGGCGCCCTGCCGCTTGGCGATGTACTGCCACGGCACGAAGTTCGAGTGGTGCTCGAGCTCGGTGACGACGACCGCGTCTCCCGGTCCGAGGTTGTTCCCGCCCCACGAGTACGCGACGAGATTGAGCGCCTCGGTGGCGTTGCGGACGAAGACGATCTCGCGAACGTCGGGGGCGTTCAACAGGGCGCGCACCTTCTCGCGCGCGCCTTCGAGGCCCGCGGTGGCGCGCTCTCCGAGGACGTGCACGGCGCGGTGGACGTTCGCGTACGACGTCTCGTAGAACTCCGACATCGCGTCGATGACCTGGCGCGGCTTCTGCGAGCTGTTCGCCGAGTCGAGGTAGGCGAGCGGCTTGTCGTGGATCAGCTGCTCGAAGATGGGGAAGTCGGCGCGCAGCGTGCGCGCGTCGAGCGTCGTTCCCGTGGTCACGGCCACGGATTCATGGTATCGGCCTAGGGAATCCTGAACGCGGCGCTCGCGTACCCCGGGGCGGCGGCGCTTCCCGATCCAGACGGGACCGTCGCCTTCCCTGCGGCGTTCGCGCGGTACGTGCGCCCCGCGACGGTGAACCTCGCAGTCGACACGGCGAAGCCGTCGTCGAGCGCCTGGACGACGTGCTTCTTCCCGGCCTTCGTGATCCGGAGGGTCAGACCGGGATCGAGCTCCTCCTCGGCGAGCGCGGAGCCGGTGTTCACGATCACGTCCACGCTGCCGGCGAGCGCGGCCGCGGACACCTGGTAGGCGGTGCCGGGGAGCGGCGACGTCACCACCGCGCCGAAGTCGGCGCCGTGCGTGCGCGATCGCGCGACGTGGATCTTCCCCTGCCCGGTCCACACCGCCCAGAGGCGGTCGCTTCCGTCGACTACGAGCGCCATGTGCGGGTCGCTGCCCGAGAACGCCGCCTTGAACGTGACGCCGTCGCCGACGGGCACGCCGCCGCGGAACGGCACGACGGTGACGCCGATCGCCATCGGGTTCCCCGGCGCCCACGCGAGGAACGTGTTCCCGCTCCGGTCGGAGACGATCGGGACGCGCGGCGTGTGCTCGACGGTCGGGCCGAGCGGGATCGACGCGGTGGGCGTGAGGCCGGGGCCGAGCATCTCGTACTCGAAGGCGCCGTTGGGCGTCGCGTTCGAGTAGAACGCCACCTGGACGAGCCCGCCCGCGTCCACGGCGACAGTCGAGTCGTAGCCGCAGCACGAGGTGAACACGTTCGCAGACGTCTCTCCGCCGATGCCGCGGAAGACGTCGACGAAGCCGGTGCCGTCCTGCGTGAACAGCGGCGTCCCGTCCGGCCCGATCGCCGCGCTCTCGACGCCCCCGGCGTCGTGCGACTGCGTCTGGATCGGCCCCGACCACGTCTCGCCGTCGTCGATCGACGTCATGCGGCCGACGCCCTGCGCGTCGGGGAAGTACAGCTGGACGGCGCTGTTCGGCTGCTGCACGAGCTGCGTGCGCCCGGCATACGGGTCGTTCGCCACCACCACCGTCGGCGTCCCGTGGTTGCGCGTGACCGAGATGGTGCCGCTGCTGCGCGAGTCGAATGAGACGAGCACGGTCCCCGCCTGCGTGACGATCATGGACGGGGCGACGCCGTCGTCGACCGCGCCGGGAATGGTCGTCCACGCGCCGGCCGCAGGGACGAAGACGAGGAAGCCGAGCGCGACGGCCAGGCGGCGCACGCGCTGACCTTAGCGGGCGAAGACCGCGGACTCCCAGGCGACGCCGTGCCGGACGCGCGCCTGCGGCCGCAGGCCGTGCGCCGCCGCGACCGCCTCGATCCGCCCGACCGGGTGGACGTACACCTGGAAGGTCGATCCTCGCGCGCGCAGGAAGCGGTCGGCGGCGCGCACGAGGAGGCGGACGAGCAGCCGATCCTGCGGGTACGTCAGCAGCAGCGTCCTCCGCGTGCGGTCGGCAGCGGCGCCGAGGAGCGCGTCGA
>JAFALP010000410.1 GCA_019234175.1 Actinomycetota bacterium
GCTCGCCGGCCTGGGCGCCGGCGGAGCCGCGATCGGCATCGCGGCGGGCTCCGTGCTGCTCTATGCCGGGTTCGTGGCTCCCGCCACATTCTCGGGAGGGTTTATTCACACCCTCCTTACGAGATCTCCTCTACGGTGACCTGACGCATAGCCGCGCCGAGTGGTGTTTCCCCGTGCGGCGGGGAGCCCCGCCCACTCGGCCAACGACGTGCAAACGACCCGAGGGGGGTTCATTCTGCGGCGTTTCATCTTGGCTTCGGCCATGTTCGTTCTGTTGTGCTCTTCCGCGGCCGGCGCGAGCGGCGCCTTCGCCGGCGCAGGGAGGGCGAAGGCCGCGGTGGCGAGGCGCGCCGCGGCGCTGCGGTACCTCGACCGCCAGCTGCAGGCAGCCGAGCGGCAGACCTGGTACTGGGAGCGGTTGACCGGCACGCCCAGGACGCAGACCGCGGGGCGGACGCTCGCCTCGATCGCGGTCCGCGACCTGTCCAGGACGGTGAAGCGGTGGAAGCGCCGCGAGCTCGCCGCCCACGAGAAGGCCCAGCACCCGCCGCACATGGCGGACTGGATGTGCATCCACCACTGGGAGGGCGCGTGGAACGACCGGGGCGGCCTGTACTGGGGCGGCCTGCAGATGAGCATCTCCTTCCAGGAGCGCTACGGCGGCTGGATCTACAAGCGGAAGGGGACGGCCGACCACTGGACGCCGCTGGAGCAGATCTGGACGGCAGAGAATGCCCTCAAGACCAGGGGTTTTTGGCCCTGGCCAAATACAGCGAGGATGTGTGGCCTGATCTGACGTCAGAGTGACTTGACAATGACATCACCATGATGTCATAGTGCCGTCATGCAGATCGACGGCTACGTCCAGGCACTCCGCGAGGACCTCGCCCGCGTCGCCGCCGTCGGCGACGAGTCGACCGCCCGCGCGGCCGAGCTCCTCTCCGTCGCGCTCGAGTCGGCGGCCAGCAAGCGCCTCCTGGAGGCGCTCGGCGAGGCCGCCCTCGAGCTCAACGACCAGCTCGACGACGGCCGGGTCGAAGTCCGCTTCGCCGGCAGCGACCCCGAGCTCGTCTTCGTCCGGGACGAGGAGGCGGCGCCCGCCGAGCCGGCGGACGAGGTCTTCAGCGCCCGCATCACCCTCCGCCTCCCCGAGAGCCTGAAGTCCAGGCTCGACGCGGCGGCGGCGGTGCACGGCGTCTCCGTCAACACCTGGCTCGTGCGCGCGCTCCAGCACTCGCTCGAGTCGCGCACTCCGTCATCCGGCGGCGGGAATCGCCGCCGCCTCACCGGCTACGGCCGCAGCTGAAAGGAGCCGCGATGTTCCCCGCCAGCCCTCCCCCGACCATCCGGATCCACTGGGTCTACGACGACCCGTCCGACCTCGACCACTGACATGCAGCAGACCTTTCACACCCCTGAGCCCGTCCGCCTCGAGATCTCCGTCCCGGTCGGCGACGTCGACGTCCAGACGGTCGACGGCGACGAGTCGGAAGTGATCGTCGAGGGAAGCGAACGGCTGGTCGAGCAGACGAAGGTCGAGCTCGTCGGCAACCGCCTCGTCGTCGAGACGCGCGAGAAGGCGCTCGGCATCACCATCTCGATCGGCGGCTTCACCATCGGCGGCAACGACCTGAACGTCCGCGTGCGCGTGCCGCACGCGAGCTCGGCCGACCTGAAGACCGCGACCGCGGACATGCGCCTGCGCGGGCACTACAGCCGGATCGACTCGAAGTCGGCGTCCGGCGACCTCGAGGTGGATGCGCCCGTCGACGGCGACGCGGAAGTGAAGACCGTGAGCGGCGACGTGCGCATGCGCTCGGTCGGCGGCTCGCTGAAGGTGCAATCCGTGTCCGGCGACGTGACCGTGGGCTCCGTCGCGAACGACGTGACGACGAAGTCGGTGTCGGGCGACGTGCGCATCGACTCGACGCGCGCCGGCAAGGTCACCGCGCAGTCGGTGTCCGGGGACATCGAGCTCGGCATCGCGCCGGGGACGAACCTCGACGTCGACGCGGGCTCGGTCTCCGGCGACCTCAGCTCGGACGTCCCGCTGGGAAGCGGAGCGGACTCGATGGATGCGCCCGGCCCGGTGCTGGTCGTGCGCGGCAAGACGGTGAGCGGCGACTTCAAGGTCTTCCGCGCCGCATGAGAGACCTGCTTCGGCGCCGAGACCTCCGGCTGCTCCTCGCCGGCCAGTCGCTGTCGATGTACGGCGACTGGATGATGATCATCGCGCTCGGCGTCTGGGCGCGGGTGCTCACCGGCTCGAACGCCGAAGCAGGCATCGTCTTCCTCTTCCTCGCGGTGACGGGGCTGATCGCCCCGCTCGGCGGCCTCGTCGTCGACCGCCTGCCGAAGCGGCCGCTGATGATCGCGACCCATCTCGCGCTCGCGGGCGTCATGTGCCTCCTGCTCCTCGTGCACACGCGCGCGGAGCTATGGCTCCTCTACACCGTCACGGCGCTGTACGGGCTCGGCGGCGACATCTTCGGCGCGGCGCGGTCGTCGATGCTCAAGGCGATGCTGCCCGACGAGCAGCTGGGCGAGGCGAACGGGATCCTGCAGTCGGTGCGCGAGGGATTGCGCATCGTCGCGCCCGTCTCCGGCGCCGGGCTCTTCGCCGCGTTCGGCGGCCACGTGGTCGCCCTCGTCGACGCCGCCACGTTCCTCGGCTCCGCCGCGACGCTCGTCGCGCTGCCGTTCGCCGAGCCGGAGGTGGCGCCGCGCGAGCATCACTTCCTGCGCGAGGCGACGGCGGGCATCGCGCACATCGCGCGCACGAAGGTGTTGCGCGAGCTGACGATCGGCCTCTGCGCCGCGCTCGCCGTCATCGGCTTCTGCGAGACGCTCATCTTCGCGATCGTCATCAACGGCCTGCATCGCAGCGCGCCGTTCGTCGGCGTCGTCGACACCTTCCAGGGCGTCGGTGCGATCGCCGGCGGCCTCACCGCGTCGGCGCTCATGCGGCGCCTGGGAGACATCCGCCTGGCGGGGCTCGGCCTCGTGCTCTTCGGGCTCGCCTGCTTCGGGTTCCTCGTGCCGAGCCTGGGCGCGGTCCTCCCCGCCGCCGCGGTGTTCGGCGTCGGCGTCGCACAGCTCGTCGTCGCAGCGGCGACCGCCTATCAGCGGCGCAGCCCGCAGGTGATGCAGGGCCGCGTCGCGGCCGCATCCAACATGTTGTTCAGCCTTCCGCAGACGGTGTCGATCGGGCTCGGCGCCGTGCTCATCACGCTCATCGAGTTCCGCATCGAGATCGTGATCATGGCCCTCATCGTGCTCGCGTCGGCCGCGTACCTGCTCACGCGGCGCGACGAGGAGGCCGCGGTCAGCCGCGCAGCTTCTCGAGTAGCAGTCGGTTGACGACCTTCGGATCCGCCTTGCCGGCCGTCTCGCGCATCACCTGGCCGACGAAGAAGCCGAGCACGCCCTCCTTGCCGCCGCGGTAGGTCTCCACCTGGCCCGGGTTCGCCGCGAGGATCGCGTCGATGACGGGGATGAGCGCGCCCTCGTCGCCCACCGCCGCCTGCGCGAGATAGTCGTCGGCGTCGATTGCGCCCAGCGCCGCCGCCGCGAACGCCTGGTCGAGCGCCTCGCGCGTCACGTTCGCCTGCAGGATCGCCGACAGCGCCGGTGCGTTCTCCGGCAGGAAGTCGCCGCGGTTCATGGCGACGTTCGCGGCGGTCGACCAGTCGAGGCCTGCCTCGGCCAGAACTGCGGCCTTCGCGTCGTTCCCGGTCGTCACCAGCTCGGTCGCGCGACCCAGGTCGAGCGCTCCCGCCAGGCGGAGGATGCGCGCAGCCGACAGCTCCGGGATCTCCGCGCGCAGCCGCGCCACGAGCTCGGCCGGCGGCTCGACGGGAACGAGGTCGGGCTCGGGGAAGTAGCGGTAGTCGTCGGCCTCCTCCTTCGAGCGGTGCACCGTGAGGCGGTCGGTGTCGGGGTCGTAGTCGTACGTCGACTGGACGAGTGTCTCCCCCGCCTCGTGCAACTCGACCTGCTGCCGGTAGGCAGCTTCGATCGCGCGCCCGATGAAGGTGAAGGAGTTCATGTT
>JAFALP010000433.1 GCA_019234175.1 Actinomycetota bacterium
TCGTTGGCCGCATTGAGCGCCGCGCCGGCCGTCCCGCCCCGCCGCATGACCTCGAACCCGAGCTCCAGGCTGGGGAACGTCTGCCGGTCGGGCGGCTCGAAATGCAGCGCGAACGAGCGGGCCCAGTCCAGCGCCGGATTCGGACCCGGGACCCGGTCCGGGTAGGTCAACGCGTACTGGATCGGCAGCCGCATGTCCGGCGGCGAGAGCTGCGCCAGGACGCTGCCATCCACGAATTCCACCATCGAGTGCACGATGCTCTCGGGATGGACGACGACCTCGATCTGCTCCGGCCGCAAACCGAATAGCCACCTTGCTTCGATCACTTCGAGCGCTTTGTTCATCAGGGTGGCCGAGTCGACGGTGATCTTCGGCCCCATCCGCCACGTCGGATGCGCGAGCGCCTCCTCGGGCGTCACCGCAGAGAGCTCGTCGCGGCGCCGCCCCCGGAACGGCCCGCCCGAGCCGGTGAGCACGAGCGTGTCCACCTGGACGGGTGCGCGGCCCTCGAGACACTGGAAGAGCGCCGAGTGCTCGCTGTCCACCGGGAGGATGCGGCCGCCGCCGCGGCGCTGCGCGGCGAGCGCGAGCTCGCCGGCGGCGACGAGGCTCTCCTTGTTCGCGAGCGCGAGATCGACTCCGTGCTCGAGCGCCCACAGCGTGGCGTGGATGCCGGCGAAGCCGACGACGGCGTTCAGCACGACGTCGGGCTGCGCCTCCTCGAGGACGTCGACCAGGTCGCCGCCCACCTGCTTGAGCGGCGCATCGACGTCGTCCAGCGCCGTCGATCCGGAGGTGGCAAGGCAGAGCTCGAGCTCCGGATGCGCCTCGACGATCTCGATCGCCTGGCGCCCGATCGAGCCGGTGGCGCCGAGGAGGGCGACCCGCTTCACCCGGGCAGTCTAGGCGTGGCCGAGGCCCAGCACGAGGTAATACGCGGCCGGTCCCGCGAAGAGCAGCGCGTCCACCCGGTCGAGAACGCCGCCGTGGCCGCCGAGGAGGCTGCCGGTGTCCTTCACCTGCATGTCGCGCTTCACCATCGACTCGAACAGGTCGCCGACGGCGGACGCGAGGACGATGCCGACGCCGAGGACGATCGCCTGCCACACGCTCAGATACGTGTGACGCGTGTCGTACAGCGCGACGAACGAGACGAAGACGCCCGCGATCGCGCCGACGAGGAACCCCTCCCACGTCTTTCCCGGCGACAGCGTCGGCGCCATCTTGTGCCGGCCGAGGAAGCGGCCGCCGAAGTACGCGAACGTGTCGGCGGCGAAGACGGTGAGCAGCAACGTGAACGCGAGGAGCCGCCCGTGCTCGTGGACGTGGCGAAGCAGGATGATGTGCCCGAGGCCGAAGCCGATCCACGTCGCGCCGAGCACGGTCGCGGCGATGGCGACGGTCGACGGCAGCCGCGTCCTCGCGAGTGCGCTGGCGAAGAAGGCGAAGAGGAACGTCGCGAGCATCCCGCCGAGCATCCAGACCGGCCCGTTCGTCTTCGCGAGCGTGAGTGCGAGCGCGACGCCGAGATAGAGCGCCGGCGCCAGCGGCCGCAGGGGCCGCGCGACGGTGACGAACTCGTGCACCGCGACGAGGCTCGCGGCGAGGATGAGCACGTACAGCCACCAGCCGCCCAGCCACACGAGCCCGAGGACGAGCGGGAGGCCGATCGCCCCCACGACCACGCGCGAGATGAGATTGCTCATCGTCCGCCGAATCTGCGGCGTCGCTGCGCGTAATCCTCCAACGCGCTGCGGAATTCGTCCGGCCCGAAGTCGGGCCAGAGCGTCTCGGTGAAGACGTACTCGGCGTACGCGGACTGCCAGAGCAGGAAGTTCGAGAGCCGCAGCTCGCCGGACGTGCGGATGACGAGGTCGGGGTCCGGCATCTCCGGCGCGTACAGGTGCTGCGCGAATCCCTCCTCCGTGAACGGGCCGCCGGCGTTGGCGAGGTGGCGTGCGGCCTCGACGATCTCGGCGCGGCCGCCGTAGTCGAACGCGATCCACAGGTGCAGGCGGCGGGCGGCGACGGTGGCGCGCTCGAGCCCCTCCATCTTCTCGAGCAGCCAGTCGGGCGCGCGGTCGCGGCGGCCGACGAACTGCGTGTGCACACCTTCCTCGGCGAGGCCGGCGAGCTCGCGGTCGACGGTCTCGGCGAAGATCTGCATCAGCGCCGCCACCTCGTCCGCCGAGCGCGCCCAGTTCTCGGTCGAGAAGGCGTAGACGGCGAGCGAGCCGACGCCGAGATCCTTCGCGGTCTTGACGATCGGGTGCAGCGCGCGCGCACCCGCGCGGTGCCCTTCGGCGACGTCGAGGCCGCGGGCCTCCGCCCAGCGGCCGTTGCCGTCCATGACGATCGCGACGGCGCGCGGAACCTCGATGGACGGCAGCGTCGTCGCTATACCTCCATCACCTCTGCTTCCTTGTGCTTCAGCAGCTCGTCGATGTGC
>JAFALP010000008.1 GCA_019234175.1 Actinomycetota bacterium
CGCTGATGAGCAGGCCCTTCGCGTCTTCCGGCGTCGCCGGGCACACGCACTTCAGTCCGGGGATGTGCGCGAACGACGACTCCGGGTTCTGCGAGTGGAACGGCCCGCCGGAGAAGCCGCCGCCCGAGGGCAGCCGGACGACGATCGGCACCGGTGTGCCGGCGCGCCAGCGCTGCTTCGCCGCGACGGTGACGAGGTGGTCCCACGCGCACGAGACGAAGTCGGCGAACTGCATCTCGCAGACCGGGCGCATGCCCATCATCGAGGCGCCGGTGCAGGCGCCGACGATCGCGGTCTCCGCAAGAGGGGCGTCGATGACGCGCCACGGGCCGAACTCCTCCTGGAAGCCGAGCGACACCTTGAACGCGCCGCCGTACACGCCGACGTCCTCGCCGATGAGGAACACGCGTTTGTCGCGGCGCAGCTCGGTGCGGAGCGCGTCGGAGATCGCCTGCAGGTACGTGAGCTCGGCCATTACTTGTGGTGGGGGGTGTCGAGATCCTCGGCGGACGCGTACACGCCCTCGAGCAGGTCGGACGGATCCGGCATGGGCGAGTCCTCCGCGCGCTTGAGCGCGTCGTTCAGGAGCTTCTTGGCGCCGGACTGGATCTCGTCCTCCTCGTCGTCGGTCATGTCGACGTTGTCGCGCAGCCAGGTGCGGAAGCGCTCGAGCGGGTCGGATTCGGCCCACTTCTCAAACATCGCCTTCGGGACGTAGAACGCGTCGTCGTGCACCGCATGGCCTTCCATGCGGAGCGTGAGGCACTCGATCAGGGTCGGCCCGCCGCCGGCGCGCGCCTTGTCGATGGCGCGCCTCGCCTCGCGGTAGACCGCGAGCACGTCGGTTCCGTCCACGACGACGCCCTCGAAGCCATAGGCCTGCGCTCGGTCGGCGACGTGCTCGGTCGCGAACTCGAGGTACGTCGGCGTCGAGTACGCCCACTGGTTGTTGTCGCAGATGAAGACGACCGGAAGCTTGCGCGTCCCGGCGAACGTCATTCCCTCGTGCGTGTCGCCGCGCGCTGACGCGCCCTCGCCGAACCACGCGAGCGCGACGCGCGCCTCCTCGCGGATGCGGAATGCGAGCGCGGCGCCGACGGCGACGGGGAGCATCGCCGGCAGGTGGCTGACCATGGCGATGAGGCCGAGATTCGTGTCCGCCATGTGGACGTTGCCGTCGCGGCCGTGCGTCGGCCCGTCGGCGCGGCCCATGTACTGGGCGAAGATGCGCCACGGCTCGACGCCGCGCGTGATGTGCACGCCCATGTCGCGGTGGAGCGGGGTGCCGACGTCCTCCTGCGCCATCGCCGTGGCGACGCCGACGGACGCCGCCTCGTTGCCGCGGCCGGTGTAGAAGGAGCCCGGGATCTTGCCCTGGCGGTAGAGGATGTGGCCGCGCTCCTCGACGCCGCGCGTGACCACCATGTTCCGGTAGACGCCAAGCAGGTCCTCGCGGTCGAGGCCTGCCTCGCGAACCTCGTGGAGCGAGCCGACCGGCTCCGCTTCTCTCGCGATCGCCACGAGGCGTCAGTCTAACGCCAGTCGTATGCGGCGCCGACCGCCTGCAGGCGGCCGCGGGTCTCCTCGTCGCAGAGCGCGCCCGCGACACCGGCCTCGTACGCGGCATACGGGGAGAGCCCGAGCGACTCCGCCGCCTCGTAGTCCCGGGTGAGGTCGGTGTCGAACATCGCCGGGTCGTCGGTGGAGATGGAGCAGCGGACGCCGGCGGCGACGAGCCTGGGCAGCGGATGGTCGGCGAGGGACGCGACCGCGCCCGTGCGCAGGTTCGAGAGCGGGCAGACGTCGAGGACCGTGCCGCGGCCCGCGAGCTCGCGCACGAGCCCGGCGTCCTCGTCGGCCCGGATGCCGTGCCGGAGCCGGTCGGCGCCGAGCGCCTCGAGCGCGCCGCGCACCGACGCCGGGCCCGCCACCTCGCCGGCGTGCGGCACCGAGCCGAGGCCGAGCGACCGCGCGAGGTCGAAGGCGGGCGCGTACTGCTCGGGCGGGTAGTCCGCTTCGAGGCCGCCGAGCCCGACGGCCACGATCCCGCGCTCGCGGTACTTCGCCGAGTAGCGGACGACCTGCTCCGCCTGCTCGGCGGTGGCGCCGCGGAAGATGTCCGGCGTCAGCCGGACCTCGACGCCGTGCAGCTCGCGCGCCGCGTCGGCGCCGTCGCAGTAGCCGCTGAAGATCTCGTCCCAGTCGACGCCGCGCGCGACGCGCTCCGCGGGCGAGAAGATCCCTTCCAGGTACACGGCGCCGTGCGAGGCCGCCTCCGCCGCGTAGTCGGCCACCACCTGACCGAAGTCCTCGGCGGTGCGCAGCGCGTTCGTCGTCAGGATCCACACCTCGATGAAGTGCCGGAAGTCGCGGAACGCGTACAGGCCCTCGAGGTCGTCGGGGAGCGCATAGTCGTTGCGCCGCGCGATCTCGCGCAGCGTGGGCGCGCGAACGGTTCCCTCCAGGTGGACGTGCAGCTCGATCTTCGGGAATGGCACTACCCTGAGCGTATGGGCAAGGCCTCGGACTGGCTCAGGGAGGAACGGCGCAAGGTGCTCGGCGACTGGGTCGCCGTCTGCCTGCGCTGCGGTGCGGCCCGGCGCTGGTTCGAGCAGTTCGAGTCGGAGATGCCGGACGAGTGCCCGCAGTGCGGCGGCGTCCTCCTTCGGCGGTGCCCGAGCTGCAACGCGCCGTTCTCGTCCATCGCCGCGGTCGATTGCGAGGAATGTGGCAAGCCCATCCGCTCGGACGAATTGTTCGGATCTCCCATCCGCCGCAGGAGATAGCCGACTCGCAGCGCAATCTCCCTGGAGATGGTCGCTGCGGCTCTCACCGCACTCGTTCTGCTGTCCGCCACCGCAGGCCCGACGAACAAGACGCTTCCGAGCGTCGTCGGCACGGCGCGCGCCGGTTCCCAGGTCACCGGGACGAGCGGCACCTGGTCCGGGTCCGGAACGATCGCGTACGCGTACCACTGGGATCGCTGTGACGCGGCCGGCAACAACTGCGCTGCGATCAACGGCGCCGCGCTGCCGACGTATCTCCTGACGAGCGCCGACGTCGGCAAGACCGTCGGCCTCGACGTGACCGCGAAGGACTCGACCGGCACCACGACCGTCGAGTCGAGCCTCGTCGGCCCGGTGGCGGCGTCGGGCGCGCTCGCGTCGATCGGACGTCCGACCATCGCCGTGTCCGGGTCGACGGTGACCGTTTCCGGCGGCGTCTGGACGACGACGCCGACCGCGCTCTCCTATGAGTGGCTGCGCTGCAACACGAGCGGGCGCGCATGCGCGGCGATCGGCGGCGCGACGAAGGCGTCGTACACCGCCACGTCGCCCGACGCCGGGCACAAACTCGTCGCGCGCGTGCAGGCGACGGCCGGCTCCGAGTCGCAGGTCGTGCTCAGCATCGCCACCGCCGTCGTCGCGGGCGGGTCGACGACGACCACGACCACCACCACCACGACGACGACCACGACCACCACGACCGCGACCACGACGACGACCGCCTCCTCCGGGCCGCCCACCGTGATGGGCACCGCCAAGGTGGGCGCGAAGCTCACCGGCACCGGCCCCACCGGCGCGACGTTCCAGTGGCACCGCTGCGACCTGACGGGCGCGCAGTGCACGTCCATCCACGGCGCGACGAAGGCGACGTACACCACCGTCGCCGCCGACGCGGACCACACCATCGGCTTGACGGTCACCGCGAGCGGAAGCGCGTCATATGCACCGCTCTTCGGACCGATCGCGGCCGCGGCGTCGGCGGCGTCCTCGACCGCGCAGCCCACTGTCACCGGCAAGGCCGTCCAGGGGCAGACGCTGACGGCGTCGGAGGGGACGTGGAGCAAGACACCCGCCTCGGTCACCTACGCGTGGCAGCGCTGCAACGCGAACGGCCGCATCTGCTCCCCGATCGCGGGCGCGACGACGTCGACGTACCTTCCCGTCGGCGACGACGTCGGGCACGAGCTCCTCGCAGTCGTCACCGCGACGATCGGCGGCGTGACGCAGTCCACGTTCAGCCTGACGACCGCAGTCATCGTGGCGCCTCCGGTCCTCGCCGCCACCGTCTCCCCGGCGGTGACCGGCACGGTGCAGGTGGGCGAGCAGCTGACGGGGACGAACGGGACGTGGACGGGGACCGCGCCCATCACGTACCACGACCAGTGGTATCGCTGCGACGCCACCGGCGCGCACTGCCTCTCCATCCACGGCGCGACGGCGGCGACATATCGTCTTGTCGCAGCCGACGTCGGCAAGACCATCGGTCTCACCGTGACGGCGACCGACGCGACGCCGGCCAAGCAGGCCGCGTACTCCGCGCTCGTCGGGCCGATCGCGGCGAAGACGGCGAAGCTCACCTCGACGGTGCAGCCGCCGGTGACGGTGTCGGGCCAGACGGTCACGGTCGGCGCCGGCGCGTGGAGCACGACGCCGGGCTCGACGACGGTGCAGTGGGAGCGCTGCAACGCGAACGGCCGCATCTGCACCGCGATCGGCGGGGCCACCGCGGTGACGTACACGGCCACGTCCTCGGACGCGGGCCACATGCTCCTCGCCCTCGTCACCGCGCACTCCGGCTCGACCACGGCCCCGGCGCTGAGCGCCGTCGTGAAAGCGCCTTAGAAGTCTTCGAAGCCGGGTACGACCGGGCCGCTGAGGATCTGGCTGAAGCGGATCACGGTGACGACGTCGTCACGCGAGATGTCGCGGTTGTACAGCTGGCCGAGGAACGTCGCCATCTCGTCGGTCCGGCGGATCTCCGGGTTGTCGTGCTCGATCTCGCGCGGCGAGAGCTCGCCGAGCGTCTTCACCTCGACCTTGTCGATGACCGCGTCGAAGACGTACTCGCGCGCGCTGTACCGGTTGCCGCACAGCACCTTCACGACCATGCCCTTCTTGTATTTCCCCGACTTGTCGCCCAGCCGGATCGTGGCCGACTTGCGGCCGGTGCGGAGCTGGTCGGCGACCATCGGTGAGTAGAAGTTGAGTGCGTACATCGGCTCGCGGTGCCCGGTCAAGCGGGCGAATCATAGGGGAGGGTCGGCTCCACATGGCTGCGCGCCACCTGCGCGGGCGACGTGCATCCGAGCAGGCCGAGCCCGAGCGCGATCTCGCCGCGCAGCAACGAGAGCACGTGCGCGACGCCGTCCGAGCCGTCGACGGCGAGCGCGCCCGCGAATGGCCGCGCCGCGAACGCCGCGTTCGCGCCGAGCGCGAGCGCCTTCAGCACGTCGATGCCGCGGCGGATGCCGCCGTCGACGTAGACCTCGCACCGGCCGCCGACAGCCTCGGCGACCTCGGGGAGCGCGTCGAGCCCGGCGGCGACGCCGTCGAGCTGGCGGCCTCCGTGGTTCGAGACCCACACCGCGTCGGCGCCGTGCTCGACGGCGAGCGTCGCATCCTCGCGCGTGAGGATGCCCTTGATCACGAGCGGCAGCCGCATCTGGCCGCGGACCCACTCCAGATCGCGCCACGTCAGCGCCGGCGTCGCCTCGAAGAGCTTCGCGTACGGCAGATGGAGATCGGGCGGAGGGTTCTGGAAGCCGAGGCGGAGGTCGCGCTCGCGCCTCCCGACGTACGGCAGGTCGACGGTGAGGACGAGCGCGGAGTAGCCCGCGGCCTGCGCCTCCTGCATGTGCGCGAGCGTGCGCCCCCGGTCGTGGAGCACGTAGAGCTGCAGCCAGCGCGGCCCGCCGGGGGCTGCAGCCGAGATCTCACCGTGCGTCCGCGTCGTCAGCGTCGAGACGGTCATCAGCGCGTTCGCGCCCGCCGCCGCCCGGGCCGTCGCTGCCTCGCCCTCCTCGCAGATCAGCCGCTGCATCGCGAACGGCGCGATGCCGAACGGCATCGAGACCTCCGTCCCGAGCAGCGTCGTCGCGAGCGTGATCTCGGTGACGTCGACGAGCATCCGCGGGCGGAGGCGCCAGCGGCCGTAGGCGGCGACGTTCGCGCGCAGGGTGACCTCGTCGTTCGCGCCGCCCTCGAAGTAGCACCAGACGTTCTCGGGCACCCGCCCGGGCGCGGCCTCGACGTAGTCGGCGACCGTGAGCATCACGGCGCGAGCCTATCCA
>JAFALP010000214.1 GCA_019234175.1 Actinomycetota bacterium
CGCCTGCGCAGGCGCTCGCGCAGCAGCTGCTCGGCAACCGCTGCGGCGCCGTCGTCGCCATGAACCCTCGCACCGGCGCCGTGTACGTGATGGCGTCGTCGCCGACGTACGACCCGAACCTCGTCGACAAGCCCGGCGGCTACGCGAAGATCCTGAAGACGACCGGCGCGTGCGGCGGCTCCTCGGCGCTGCTGAACCGCACCACCGACGGTCTCTTCACCCCCGGATCGACGTTCAAGATGGTCACCGCCGCGGCGGCGCTCGAGAGCGGCAAGTTCACGCCGACGTCCGGCTTCGAGGATCCCGGCTACTGCACCGAGTACGGCAAGCAGGTGAAGAACGCGCTCAACCCGGACCAGAACGGGCCGGAGTCGTACGGGCACGTGACGCTCGCGGAGGGATTCCAGCACTCGATCAACTCGGTGTTCTGCAACGTCGGCAAGCAGATCGGCGCGAAGGCGATCCTGGACCAGGCGAAGAAGTTCGGCTTCTATTCGACGCCGCCGCTGGAGACGCCGGCGAACCAGCGCCTCCCGAGCGGCCTCTACGACAACGGGAGGCTCTGGTTCCCGAAGGACCCGGCGACGCAGGTCGACCCCGGCCGCCTCGCGTTCGGACAGGAGCGCATGCAGGTGACGCCGCTGCAGATGCTCATGGTCGGCTCGGCGATCGCGAACGGCGGCGTCGTCCCGCGGCCCTACATCGTGGACAAGGTGCTCGGGCACAACGGCGACGTCGTCGCCCGGACGCACTCGTCCGACCTGGGCCGCGCCGTCTCGCCCCAGACCGCCTCGGAGCTGACGCAGATGATGGTGTCGGTCGTCCAGGGCGGCACCGGCACGGCCGCCCAGATCCCCGGCATCCAGGTCGCGGGCAAGACGGGAACGGCCGAGACGGGGATCAACAACGTGTACACGGCCTGGTTCGTGTCGTTCGCGCCCGCAGACAATCCACAGGTTGCAGTCGCCGTCGTGCTCGAGAAGCAGGCGAACGGCTTCGGCGGATCGGTCTCGGCTCCGATCGCGAAGCAGATCCTGGAAAAGCTCCTGCACCGCTGAGGTCGCGTCTACCCTGTAACAGCCCCGTGGCAGTCTCCGACACGCTCATCGGCACGCTCTTCGACGGGCGCTACCGCATCGTCCGCAAGCTCGGCGCGGGTGGGATGGCGGACGTCTATCTCGCCGAGGACCAGGAGCTGGGCCGGCGGGTCGCCATCAAGATCCTGAACGACCGACACGCGAACGACGAGCAGTTCGTCGAGCGCTTCCGGCGGGAGGCCAAGAACGCGGCCGCGCTCTCCCACCCGAACATCGTCTCCATCTACGACCGCGGCGAGGCGGAGGGGACCTACTACATCGCGATGGAGTACCTGGAGGGGCGCTCGCTCAAGGAGCTGATCCTCGCCCACGGCGACGCGCCGATCTCGGTCGTCGTCGAGTACGCGCGGCAGATCCTCGCCGCGCTTCGCTTCGCGCACCGGCACGGCATCGTCCACCGCGACATCAAGCCGCACAACGTGCTCGTCGACAGCGAAGGCCGCGTGAAGGTCACCGACTTCGGCATCGCGCGCGCGGGCACGAGCCAGATGACGGAGGCGGGTTCCATCGTGGGCACGGCGCAGTACCTCTCGCCGGAGCAGGCGCGCGGCGGCGACGTCGACCAGCGCTCCGATCTCTACTCGCTCGGCGTCCTCATGTACGAGATGCTCACGGGCGAGGTCCCGTTCTCGGGCGACACGCCGGTCGAGATCGCGATGAAGCACCTGTCGCAGACGCCGGTGCCGCCGTCGGCGAGGCGCCCCGACGTTCCGCACGACCTCGACATGGTGGTCATGCGCTCGCTCGCCAAGGATCCGGATGACCGGTACCAGAGCGCCGAGGAGATGGAGGCGGACCTCGACCGCGTCGCCCGCGGCGCCGGCGTCGCGCGCGAGACGCAGGAGACCGCGACGCAGATCATGCGCGCACCGTCCACGCTTCCCCTCGCTGCCACCGCGGCGACGATGATCACGCCGCCGCGCCGCGGCGGCGTCGCGCCGCCGGTGCCGCCGTCGGTGTACTACGACCTGGACGAGCCCATCCGCCGCCGGCCGATCTGGCCGTGGATCGCCGCGTTCGTCTTCGTCGTCGGCGCCGCCATCGGCGGCTGGTACCTCTACCACCAGATCTCGAACAAGATCTCCTCGTCCGCGCCGGTCGCGGTCGGGTACTACCTGAACGAGAACCAGCAGCAGGCGACGCAGAACGTCGAGGCGGACGGGTTCCACGCCGTCGTCAAGAAGCACACGAACCTCACCGTCGCGAGCGGCCTCGTCTACCAGCAGGATCCCGTCGCCGGCCACCACCAACCGAAGGGCAACGACGTGACGCTCTACGTCTCCACCGGCAAGCCGAAAGTGGCCGTGCCGACGCTGAAGGGGCTGAAGTCGGAGGATGCGATCTCGCAGCTGAAGGCGCTCCACCTCGTTCCCGACGTGCACGAGGTGCAGTCGTCGACGCCCGCGGACGAGGTGACGGCGTCCGACCCGAAGTCGGGCACGCAGGTCGTCGCCGGGACGAAGGTGCGCATCAACGTGTCCTCGGGCCCGACGCCGGTCTCGGTGCCGAACGTCGTCGGCCAGACGCTCAACAACGCGACGGCGGCGCTGAACCAGGCCGGCTTCAAGGTGAACCCGACGTACGTCGAGTCGGATCAGCCGCAGAACCAGGTCATCGACCAGTCGCCCGGCCAGGGCGAGCAGGCGGCGAAGGGCTCCACGATCGCGCTCACGGTCTCGAACGGGCCGAAGACGGTGGCGGTGCCTGACGTCCGCACGCTCGACGCGGGCACGGCCACGTCGACGCTCCAGGATCAGGGCTTCAAGGTGAAGTACACGTACACGACCGTCACCGATCCGAACGAGGATCAGATCGTGCTCGACCAGAACCCGGAGGCGCCCACCCAGGTGAAGCCGGGCTCGCAGATCACGCTCGTCGTCGGCCGCTGCCCGGCGAGCGGCTGCCCCGCGGCGACGACGACGACCACCACGACGACGACGCCTTGACGTCCCGCCTGCGCGTGGCGCTGCTCGCCGGCGGCCGGTCGAGCGAGCACGACATCTCGCTCGCGTCCGCGCGCTCGGTGCTGGAGGCGCTCGACCCCGGCCGGTACGACGTCGTCGAGATCGCCGTCGGACGTGACGGGAGCTGGGGGATCGACGGCGACACGCTCACAGCGCTCGCCGGCTTCGACGTCGTTCTGCCCATCCTGCACGGGCCGTTCGGTGAGGACGGGACGGTGCAGGGGCTGCTCGAGCTCGCTGATGTCGCCTACGTGGGCGCGGGCGTTGCCGCGTCGGCGCTGGCGATGGACAAGGACCTGTTCAAGAAGGTCATGCGCGACAGCGGCATCCCCGTCGCGCGGCACCACACCATCCGCCTCGGCGATCCGGTCGAGAACCCGCTCGGCTATCCGGTGTTCGTGAAGCCGGCGCGGCTCGGATCCTCCGTGGGCATCTCCAAGGTCGTCGATCCGCCGCAGCTGGACGCCGCCGTCGCGCTCGCGCGCCGGCACGACGAGAAGGTGCTCGTGGAGGAGTTCGTCGACGGCGTCGAGGTCGAGTGCGGCGTGCTCGGAAACCGCGTTCCGCCGCCGGTCGCGTCGCTGCCCGGCCGCATCGACACCCTCGGGCACGAGTGGTACGACTACGCGTCCAAGTACGACGAGGGCGGCATGGAGCTCGTCGTCCCGCCGGAGCTGCCGGCGGAGACCGTCGAGCTCGTCCGCCGGCGCGCCGTCGACGCATTCGTCGCGAGCGAGTGCGAGGGGATGGCCCGCATCGACTTCTTCGTGCGCGGCGACGGCGAAGTGGTCGTCAACGAGCTGAACACGATCCCGGGCTTCACGGCGACGAGCGTGTACGCGAAGCTCTTCGCCGCGTCGGGCATTCCGTACGGGGAATTGCTCGACCGGCTCATCGCGCTCGCGCTCGAGCGGCACGAGCGCCGCGCGCAGCTCGAGTTCTAGCGGGAGCGCACGTCGCTGATCTCGGCCTTGCCGCCGGAGGGCAGGCGCGAGATCCACACCACGTAGTAGCGCGCGTTCGCGCCGTTCAGGTGGAACGTCGTCGACGAGCTCACGGTCTGCGTGGACGAGTCCGCCGCGAACGGGCCGCTCGGCGACGGGCCGGCCTTGATCTGCGCGGTGAAGCCCGGTGTGGGCGTGCTCACGGTGACCGATCCGAGCTTCATGGACGAGCCGGCGTCGAGCACGAGTCCGATGCCGCTCTTCAGGTTGCCGAACTCGGGCGTCGCGTAGATCTGCGTGTACCAGTCGGTCCCCGGGTTCCCGTCCGTGGCCGCGCCGGCGGTGTCGGAGTGGCTGTCCTTCGGGCCGCTCGGGTCGTAGTTCCCGACCGCGCGCAGGCTCGCCGTCGTGCCGCCCCGCCCCCCGGCCGCCTTCTTGCCACCGCCCGGCGAGCCGCCGAGCTCGACGACGGCGAGGACGACGCCGAGGAGGATGAGCCCGGCGAGGCCGAGCAGGACCGGCATGTGCCCGCCGCGGCGGCGCGCGGGGTGCACGGGCGGCGCCGGCGGCGCGACGACGGGCGTCCCCCGCACCATCGTGCGGTCGGCGTCGAAGCTGCCCAGCTCGTCCTGGACGCGGCGCAGCTCCGTCGCGAACGCGTCCATGGAGGGGAAGCGCCGGGTCGGGTCCTTCTCCAGCGCGCGGTCGACCACCTGCGCGAGCCGGGGAGGGACATCGGCGCGAACCTGCAGCAGGCTCGGCGGATGCTCGGTGACGTGCTTCATCGCCACCACCACGAGGTTGTCGCCGCGAAACGGCACGTCGCCGGCCAGGAGCTCGTAGAGGACGACGCCGAGCGAGTAGATGTCCGTTGCCGGGGTCACCGGCTCGCCGTTCGCCTGTTCCGGCGAGAGGTAGTTGCTCGTCCCGAGCACCGTGCCCGTCTGTGTCACGCCGCGCTCGACGTCGAGGGATCGGACGATCCCGAAGTCCGTCACCTTCGCGTCGCCGGCGAGGTCGATGAGCACATTCTGCGGCTTCACGTCCCGGTGGACGAGGCCGTGCTGGTGCGCGAACGCGAGCGCGTCCGCGATCTGGATGCCGAGGTCGACCGCGCGCGCGACCGGAAGCGGCCCGCTGCGCTCGAGCAGCTGCTTGAGGTTCTCGCCCTCGACGTACTCGAAGACGATGAACTGGTTCCCCTCCGACGCGCCCCGGTCGATGACGGTGACGATGTGCGGGTGTGAGAGCCGCGCCACCGCTCGCGCCTCGCGGCGGAACCGCTCGACGTACTCGGGGTCGTCGCCGAAGTGCGGGTGCAGGACCTTGAGCGCGACGTTGCGCTCCAGCATGCGGTCGTAGCCGCGGTACACGGTGGACATGCCGCCGTGATCGACGAGCTCCTCGAGCTCGTACCGGTCGGCGATCACTTCACCGACCACGAGGCCTCTCGGGGCAGCGATCGACATTGGGCGTGGGGCCACGAGGATGAAACGCGCGAGGCCGCTCTGCGGCTACGCGAGGACGGAGACGAGCGCCTCGTCCCAAGCCTCGAGCGCCTCGTCGAGCTCCGCATCGCCGATGACGAGCGGGCAGAGCACGCGCAGGCAGTTGGAGTGGATTCCCGCCTTCAGGAGCAGCAGCCCCCGTTCGGCAGCCGCGCGGGCCACGTCCGAGGCGAGCCGGGGCGCGGGCTTCTTCGTGACCGGGTCCTCCACGAGCTCGATCGCGAGCATGGCGCCGAGACCGCGGACGTCGCCGATCTGGTGATGCCGTCGCTGCCACTCGAGCATCCTTCCCCGGATCGCGTCGCCGATACGTCCCGCGCGGTCGACGAGCCCTTCGTCCTCGAAGACGTCCAGGACGGCGGATGCGGCCGCGAGCGCGACGGGGTTGCCGACATACGTCCCGCCGATGCCGCCCTCGCCCGGCGCGTCCATCAGCTCCGCCTTGCCGAGGACGCCCGAGAGCGGGAGCCCCGCGGCGATCGACTTGGCGACGACGAGCAGGTCCGGCTCGACGCCGCTGTGCTCGATCGCGAACATGCGGCCGGTCCGGCCGAACCCGGTCTGCACCTCGTCCACCACGAGCACGATGCCGTGGCGGTCGCAGATCTTGCGCAGCCCCTGCAGGAACTCCGGCGGGGCGACGACGAAGCCGCCCTCGCCCTGCACCGGCTCGACCACGATGGCGGCGACCGTCTCCGCGGCAACCTGCGTCGCGAACGCCTCCTCGAGCGCGGCGAGCGCCGCGGCGGTGTCGACGCCGCGGTACTCGTACGGGAACGGGACGCGGTAGACCTCGGGCGCGAACGGCCCCAGGCCGGCCTTGTACGGATGCGTCTTCGAGGTGAGCGTCAGCGACATGAGCGTGCGCCCGTGGAAGGCGCCCTCGAACGCGATGACCGCGGGCCTCCGCGTTGCGGCGCGCGCGATCTTGACCGCGTTCTCGACCGCCTCCGTGCCCGCGTTGAAGAACGCA
>JAFALP010000272.1 GCA_019234175.1 Actinomycetota bacterium
TCGTCTTGAAGAACCCTTGCGTCATGCTCCGCAGCTCGATCAGCGAGCCGCAGCGCTCGCACCGGCCGTCGACGATGTACTCGTTGGCGATGACGGTCTGGTCGACCGGGCACCAATTGACCGGCGACTCGCGGCGGTAGGCGAGCCCGCGCTCGTAGAAGCGGAGGAACAGCCACTGCGTCCAGCGGTAGAAGGCGGGGTCGTGCGACGAGACCTCGCGGTCCCAGTCGATGGCCCAGCCGAGCCGCTGCATCTGCGCGCGGATGGTGGCGATGTTGCGCTCGGTGATCTCGCGCGGGTGGCCGCCCTCGCGGATGGCGGCGTTCTCGGCCGGCAGCCCGAAGGCATCCCAGCCCATGGGGCGCACGACGGTCCAGCCGCTGCGGCGGCGGACGTGGGTGACCACGTCGCCCATCGTGTAGTTGAGGACGTGACCCATGTGCATGCCGTTGCCGGAGGGGTACGGCAGCATCTCGAGCTGGTACCAGTGGCGGTCGTCGGCCGGGGCGTCGGGCGCCGGGTTGGGGACGTTGAAGGCCCGCGCGTCCGCCCAGACGCGCTGCCACTTCGCCTCGATCCGTTCCGGCTCGTATTTCTCCATCGTCCTCCAGAAACGAAAAAGCCTCTCGCGAGAGAGGCCGGGGGAACTCGACGCGGCCTCGCCGCGGGTCGTTCCTGCGCTATCGAAGAAGCTGCTCTGTCACCGGGCTGATCGTAGCAACCAAGCGGGTTTCGCGCACCTTTACAGGTACACGCGCGTGTAGACCGGGTCCCGACTCCCTCCCCCCACCGACCTGGCCGCGATCCTATTTCGCGCGCGTCCCGTCATGGTTGCGAACGTGTGCCGGTTTCCCGCCGGTTCGTGCACAGGGCAGACTGCGTCCGTGCTCGAGCTCTTTCCGATCAGCGCCAGAATTGACAACGGCGAGCTGTCGCTCGGCGGCATGCCCGCGTCCCGGCTCGCGGACGAGCACGGGACTCCGCTCGTCGTCTACTGCGAGGAGACGGTCCGAGCGCAGGCGCGCGCCTACCGCCTGGCCGCGCCGCAGGCCCTGATCGTCTACGGGACGAAGGCCTTCGCGAACGTCGCCCTCCTGCGCGTCCTCGCCGAGGAAGGGATCGGCGCCGACGTCTCCACACTCGGCGAGCTGGCATTCGCCCGCGAGGCCGGAATCGCCGGCGACCGGATCCTCTTCCATGGCAACAACAAGTCCGACGACGAGCTGCGCGCCGCTGCGGAGACGGGCGTGACCGTCGTCCTCGACGCGCCCGACGAGCCCGCGCGTGCCGCGGCCGCCGGCGTCCGTCGCGTGCTCGTGCGCCTCACCCCCGGCGTCGAGGCGGTCACCCACCAGTCGATCCAGACGGCGCACGACGCGTCGAAGTTCGGCATGACGCCCGATGCAGCTCTCGCGGCGCTGGCCGCGTCGCGCGATCTCGGCCTCGAGGTTGCCGGCGTCCACTTCCACGTCGGTTCGCAGCTGGCGCGTGTCGAGGAGAGCGTCGTCGCCGTCGATCGCCTCCTCGCGTTCTGTGCCCGCGCCAACTCGGAGCTGGGATGGCGGCCGCAAGTGCTCGACATCGGCGGCGGGCTCGGCATCAGGTACACGCGCGACGAGCAGGTGCCGCAGATCTCGGACTTCATCCCACAGCTCGTCGAGCGGCTGCCGAAGGACGTCCAGGTCGTGCTCGAGCCGGGCCGGTCGCTCGTCGGGCGCGCCGGTGTCACGCTCTACCGCGTCGGCGTCGTGAAGGAGTCCGGCGGCATCTCGTACGCCGCGGTCGACGGCGGTATGTCGGACAACCCACGGCCGCAGCTCTACGGCGCGCGGTACGAAGCGCTCCTGGCAAACCGTGCGGAGGAGCTTCCCGACGGTGTCTTCCGCATCGCCGGCAAGCACTGCGAGTCGGGCGACGTGCTCATCGACGCCGTCGCGCTCCCGCACCCGCGCCGCGGAGACCTGCTGGCCGTTCCGGCGACGGGCGCGTACACGCTCGCCATGGCGTCGACGTACAACGGCGTCCCGAATCCGGCCGCGGTGATCGTCGCAGACGGCGAGGCGCGAGAGATCCGCGCGCGGCAGCCCGTGTCGGATCTCCTACGCTTCGAACGATGAGCGCTCGCCTCGCCCGCGTTCCCGGCGTCGTCCTCGTCAGCATCGCGGCGACGATGTGGGGCCTCGACGGCCTCATCCGCAAGCCGCTCTCGCACACCACCTCCGCGACGACGATCGTCTTCGGCGAGCACGTGGTGCTCGTCGCCTGCACGCTGACGCTCCTCGTCCCCGCGCTCGCCTCGCTCTGGCGCGCAGGGCCGCGGTACGTCCTCGCGGGCGTCGTCGTCGGCGTCGGCGCCTCGGCGCTCGCGACGATCCTCTTCACCGAGGCGCTGTTCCACGGCGACTTCATCACCGTGGTCGTGCTACAGAAGGCGCAGCCGCTCGTCGCCGTCGTCGGCGCTTGGCTCATCCTC
>JAFALP010000192.1 GCA_019234175.1 Actinomycetota bacterium
CACCGGGTCGGCGATCCGAATCGCCGATGCGAACGTCTCGCTTCGCTGCGCGGACTCGCCGAGCAGGAAGCGCGGGAGGACGTCGCCGAACCCGCGCGCATAGGCGACGGTGTTGCCGCCGCCGCCGTACGGGAGCGCGAGAACGTCGGGGACGCGGCCGAGCTGCGCGAGGATCTCGCGCGCAGCCGAGCTCTGTCCCTCGATGCGGTCCGGGTTGATGGAGTTGACGTTGACGAAGCCGTCGTCGTCGGCGAGGCGGCGCGCCTCGAGGTGTGCGTCCTCGAACGTGCCGTCGATCTCGCGCAGCTCCGCGCCCACGGCACGGGCCTGCGCGATCTTCCCGCGCGCAACCGCGCCGCGCGGCACGACCACGACGGCGCGCAGCCCTGCGCGCGCGGCGTATGCGGCGGTGGAAGCAGCGGTGTTGCCGGTGGACGCGCAGACGACGCCCGTCGCGCCGCGTTCGAGCGCGCGCGACACCGCCACCGCCATGCCGCGATCCTTGAACGACCCGGTCGGGTTCGCGCCCTCCCACTTCAGCCACAGCTCGACGCCGAGCCGCTCGCCGAGGCGCGGCGCCGCGAGAAGCGGCGTGTTCCCCTCGCCGAGCGTGATCACAACCCCCGCTCCGTGATCACCGGCAGGACAAAAGGGGGACGCAGGACCTCCGGGAAGACGGCGATCTCGCGCATCGCCTCAGCCACGGCGCCGTACGGAGCACGATGCAGCACGAGCTCGAGCGTCGCCGCGCCGTCCTCGAGCTTCTGCACGAGCTGCGCCACCGACACCTCGTGCGACGCGAGCCGGCTCGTCACGTGCGCGAGCACGCCCGGGCGGTCCGACACCTCGAGATGGACGTAGAACGGCGAGCGCCATTCGCTCGACGGCAGCTTCGCGAGCGACCGCCAGCAGGCGTCGTTCTGCAGGAAGCCGGTGCCGGACGTGCCGACGACGCTGACGAGGTCCGCGACGACGGCGGACGCCGTCTCGATGCCGCCGGCGCCGGGCCCCTCGAGCGTGATCTCGCGGATGGCGTCGCCCTGCAGCATCACCGCGTTGAAGGCGCCGTCGACCGCGGCGAGGGGGTGCGCGCGGTCGACGAGCGCCGGCTGAACGCGAACGTCGACGGCGTCGCCGACGAGCGTCGCGATCCCGATGAGCCGCACGACCATGCCGAGCTGGGCGGCGGCAGACACATGCGCAGGCTCGAGCTCCTCGATGCCCCGGCGCTCGACGTCCTCGTAGCCGACGCGCGAGCCGAAGGCGACCGTGGCGAGGATCGCCATCTTCGCGGCGGCGTCGGCGCCGCTGACGTCGTCGGTCGGATCGGCTTCGGCGTAGCCGAGCGCCTGCGCCTCGGCGAGGGCGTCGGCGTACGAGCCGCCGCGCTCCATGTGCGAGAGCATGAAATTGGTCGTCCCGTTGACGATGCCGAGGACGCGGTGCACGTTCGTGACGACGAGGGACTCGCGCAGCACCTTGACGACGGGGATGGCCGCGCAGACGGACGCCTCGAAGCGCAGCTGCACGCCCGCCTCGGACGCGGTGGCGAAGAGCTCCGCGCCGTCGCGGGCGATCAGCTGCTTGTTCGCGGACACGACCGGCTTGCCCGCGCGCAGGAGCTCCCGGACGTAGTCCCCCGCCGGCTGGACGCCGCCCATCACCTCGGCGACGACCTGCACGTTCGGGTCCTCGCGGAACTCGGCGAAGTCGGTCGTGAGCACCTCGTCGCCGGCGGGGAACGGCCGCTCCTTCGCCGGGTCGCGCACGAGCGCGCGGACGACGCGCAGCCGGTGGCCGGTCGCGCGCTCGATCTCGTCCGCGCTCTCGACCAGCAGCCGGTTCACGGAGGAGCCGACCGTGCCGTAGCCGAGCAGGCCGATGCCGACGTCAACCGACGCCACGAGCCTCCGCGCCCAGTAGACCCTCGATGCCCGCGAGGTCGCGCAGCTGCTTGCCGACGCGCTCGATCTCCGTCGCCCGCTGCGCGCCGTCCTTGCGCAGGTCGGCGAACCTCGGCCGGCCCGCCTCGTCGTCGGCGAAGAGCTCCTCCGCGAACGCGCCGCTGCGGATCTCGCCGAGGATGTCGCGCAGCCGGTCCTTCGTGGCGGCGTCGACGACGCGCGGCCCGCGCGAGAGATCGCCGTACTCGGCGACGTCGGACACCGAGTAGCGCATGTACTCGTAGCCGCCCTGGTAGAGCAGGTCGACGATGAGCTTCAGCTCGTTCAGGCACTCGTAGTACGCGATCTCGGGCTGGTAGCCCGCCTCGACGAGCACGTCGAACCCGGCCTGCACGAGCGCAGGGACGCCGCCGCATAGGACGGCCTGCTCACCGAAGAGATCGCTCTCCGTCTCCTCCGCGAACGTCGTCTCGAGAAGGCCGACGCGCGCGCAGCCGATGCCGACGCCGTACGCGAGCGCGAGGTCGAGCGCGCGCCCGCTCGCGTCCGTCTGCACGGCGACGAGGCCGGGCGTGCCGGCGCCGGAGACGTAGAGCTCGCGCACACGATGACCCGGCGCCTTCGGGGCGACCATGATCACGTCGTGGCCCTCCGGCGGCGCGATGCGGCCGAAGTGGATGTTCAGCCCGTGCGCGAACAGCACCGCCGCACCCGGCTCGAGGCTCGGCGCGATCTCCTCGTCCCACACCTGCTTCTGCACGTGGTCGGGAAGGAGCAGCGCGACGATCTGCGCGCCGCGCACCGCATCCGCGATCGAACGCACCTCGAGGCCGGCGTCCTCGGCCGCCGCCTTGGAGCCGCTGCCCTCGCGCAGGCCGACGACGACGTCGACGCCGGAGTCGCGCAGGTTGAGCGCGTGCGCGTGGCCCTGGCTGCCGTAGCCGATGACGGCGACCTTGCCGGAGAGGAGATCGAGGTCGCCCTCGCGATAGATCGTGGCCACGTGGAGCTCCTTTCAGGCCAGCACGCGCTGGCGGGGACGGTTGTGATTGGGACGCTGCGCGCGGCCGAGGCCGATGCGCCCCGTGCGGACGAGCTCCTGCAGCCCGTGCGGGCGGACGAGCTCCTCGAAGGAGTCGCAGTCCTCCGGCGGGCCGGTGAGCTCGAAGACGATGGAGTCGGGCCCCAGGTCGACGACGCGCGCGTTGAAGACCTCGCCGAGTGCCATCAGCTCGGCGCGCTTGTTGGGCGGCGCCGCCACCTTCATGAGGACGAGCTCGCGCTCGATCGACTCGCCCGGCACGAGCTCCGCGACGCGGAGCACGTTCACGAGCTTGTGCATCTGCTTCTCGATCTGCTCGAGCGGGCTCGACTCGCAGTCGACCCGGATGGTGATGCACGAGACGTCGTGCTGCGCCGTCGGCCCGACGGCGAGGCTCTCGATGTTGAAGCCGCGCCGCGCGAACAGGCTCGTGACGCGCATGAGCACTGCCGGCTTGTTCTCCACGAGGATGGACAAGGTGTGCCTCACGTGGTCACCTCCGCGACCGTGTCCTGGAACTCGACGAGGTCGAGCGCGGCCGCGCCCGCCGGGATCATCGGGAAGCAGTGCTCGCGCGGATCGACCCGCGCGTCGACGACGGCAGTGCGGCCGCAGGCGATCGCCTCGGCGAGCGCGCCCTCGAGGTCGTCCGCGCTCTCGACCGTGAAGCCGGCGGCGCCGTAGGCGCGGGCCAACGCCGCGTAGTCCGGCACGGTGTGCGTCAGGTTGATCTGCGAGAACCGCTCCTCGAAGAACATGTCCTGCCACTGGCGCACCATGCCGAGGTAGCCGTTGTTGACGATGACGACGACGATCGGCAGGTCCTCGAGCACCGACGTCGCCAGCTCCTGCTGCGTCATCTGGAAGCAGCCGTCGCCGTCGACGCACACGACGGTCGCGTCCGGGCGCGCGGCCTTCGCGCCGATCGCCGCGGGGATGCCGTAGCCCATCGTTCCGAGGCCGCCCGAGGTGATGAACGACCGCGGACGGTCGCACAGGAGGTACTGCATCGCCCACATCTGGTGCTGCCCGACGCCCGTCGTCCACACGACGTCGTCGCGGCCGGCGGTCAGCTCCTGCAGCGTCTCGAGCACGAGCTGCGGCTTCAGCATGTCGCCCTCGGGGTTGTAGCGGAGCGGGAACTGGTCCTTCCACTCGGCGATCTGGCGGAGCCACGGCTCGGTGCGGCCGGGCTGCATCGACTCGCGCACGAGCTGCGTCAGCCTCGCGAGGATCGGCTTCAGCGGTCCGACGACGGGAACGTCGGCGTGGCGGATCTTGGAGATCTCGGCGGCGTCGATGTCGAGGTGCACGACCGTCGCGCCCGGCGCGAATGCGGAGACCTTGCCGGTGACCCGGTCGTCGAAGCGGGAGCCGACGGCGACGAGGAGGTCGGCCTTGTTCAGCGCCCAGTTCGACCACTTGGGCCCGTGCATGCCCGGCCAGCCGACGTGCAGCTCGTGCGTCTCCGGGAACCCGCTCTTCGCCATCAGCGTCGTCACGACCGGGAGGCGCGCGGTCTCGGCGAGCGCGCGCAGCTCCTCGGTGGCGTCCGCGTTCAGCACCCCGCCGCCGACGTAGAGGATGGGCCGCTCCGCCGCGGCGATCGCATTCGCGGCAGCCAGAATCTGCCGTTCGTGACCGCGGCGGGGCGGCTTCCATCCCGGGAGGGAAACGGTCTCGGGGTACGAGAAATCGAGCTCTGCTTCCTGGATGTCGCGCGGCACGTCCACGAGGACTGGGCCGCAGCGTCCGGTGCGCGCGACGTGGAACGCCGCCTTGATCACGTGCGGCAGCTCCTCCACGTCCTGCACGAGCCACGAGTGCTTGACGATCGGGATGGTGATGCCGGTGATGTCGCACTCCTGGAAGGCGTCGCTGCCGATGAGGTGCCGGCGCACCTGGCCGGTGATGCAGACGAGCGGCGTCGAGTCCATCCACGCGTCCGCGATCGGCGTGACGAGGTTGGTCGCGCCCGGGCCGGAGGTGGCGATGGCCACGCCGGCGCGGCCGGACGCGCGCGCGTATCCCTCCGCCATGTGGCCCGCGCCCTGCTCGTGGCGGGCGAGCACGTGCCGCACCGTCGTCCCGCGCGCGAACGCGTCGTACAGCGGAAGGATCGCGCCTCCGGGCAGGCCGAAGGCGATGTCCACCCCCTCCGCCTCGAGCGAGCGGAGGATCGCGTCGGCGCCGTTTCCTCTCACGCGAACTCGGTCTTCATCGCGAGCTGGAAGCTGCTGAGGACGCGGCTGGTGAACTCGCGGCTCGACGCGCGGACGCCGAAGCGAACCGGCTCCTCCACGAGCGCGGCCGACACGGCGCCCGCGAGCGTTGCCGCCGCGGCCGGCTGGCCGAGCCCGTGCTCGAGGGCGAGCGCCGTGGCGAACAGCATGCTGCTCGGGTTGACGACGCCGTGGCCGGCGAGCGCGAAGCCGCCGTCGGGCGACGGGACGAACAGACTCGGCCCGTGCTCGGCGAGGAGCGCGTGCGCAGCGACGCGGTGCGACGCGGCGGCGGCCGAGATCTCGACCATGCCCTCCGCCCACGTCGGCGCGACGGCGACGACGTCGAAGCGGGCGGGGTTGAAGGCCGCGAACGGGATCGCGTCCTTCGGCGAGATGTGCTCGAGGTGCACGTGCTCGAACTGCGGCGCGGCCACGTTGACGAGCTCGCACCAGCTGCTGTCGCCGACGCACGCCAGGCGGAGCCGGCGCGACTCGGCGATCTCGAAGGCGCGCGTCACGGTCCACTCGCCCGCCGCCTCGTTCACCGATGTGATGAACGCGACGTCGTCGTGCTCGCCGAAGCGCACGCGCGTGACGCGGGCGCGCAGGTCGAGCTCGGCCATCACGTCGTCCAGCGCGGGCTCTTCCGCGCCGGCGACGAGAACGGCGTCCGCGCCGAGCACCGCGTCGCGCGTGCTCGTGGGCACCGGCTGCCCGAAGCGCGCCAGCGCGACGCCGCCGAACGGCGCATGCACCTGCTCGTAGACGATTCCGTGCACCCGCGCGACCGCGTCGAGCGCGTACAACGCCTCCGCCATCAGCTCGGGCGCGGTGCCCGAGCCGGTCAGACACGCAATGGTCGGAGTGGAGCTCATGCCGTCACCTCCTCGAAGACCGCAGCGACAGGGACGGCGCCGCCGACATCGGCGAGCGCCTTGAAGCGTCGGAAGGCGGCGTTCAGGTCCTCGCCGCTCAACTGGATGCCGAGCTCGGCGCAGGCGCGCGCGAATGCGTGCCGCCCCGAGTGCTTGCCGAGCGGCAGCGTCATCTCGACGCCGACGTCGGCGGGATCGATGATCTGGTAGGTCCGCGCGTCCTTCAGCATCCCGTCCTGGTGGATGCCGGCCTCGTGCGCGAACGCGTTCGCGCCCACGACGGCCTTGTTGCGCTGCACGGCGTAGCCGGTCAGCCTGGAGACGAGCTTCGACGACGCGGTGATCTGAGCGGTGTCGACACCGGTCTCGACGTCGAAGTGGTCGGCCCGCACCTTCAGCGCGACGACGATCTCCTCGAGCGAGGCGTTGCCCGCGCGCTCGCCGATGCCGTTGACGGTGCACTCGACCTGCTGCGCGCCCGCCCGCACGGCGGCGAGCGAGTTGGCGACCGCGAGGCCGAGGTCGTTGTGGCAGTGCGCGGACAGCGTCGCGCGGCGGAGCTCGGGGCAGCGGCGGCGGACGTCGCTCAGGAACGCGGCATACGTCTCCGGCAGCGCGTAGCCGACGGTGTCCGGGAGGTTGACGACCGAGGCCCCGGCCTCGACGACGACCCGGCAGACCCGGGCGACGAACTCCGGGTCGGAGCGGGTCGCGTCCTCGCAGGAGAACTCGACCTCGTCCGCGCGCTCGGCGGCATGGGCGACGGCGAACCGGGCGCGGGCGACCACCTCGGCCGGCTCCAGCCCGAGC
>JAFALP010000393.1 GCA_019234175.1 Actinomycetota bacterium
GGGCGGGCCGCTCCGAACAAGCGGCCCGCCTCCGGCTTCACGAATCCCATGCGGTCGTACATCGCCTCGAGCGTTGGCTCGCTCGCGCGCCGCGCCTTCTCCGCGCCGACGCCGAGCAGCCGCTGCAGCTCCCGCCCGTCCGCGCGCAGCGCCTCGAAGCGCTCGCGGATGGGGGACAGCAGCGCCACGACCGACTCGCCCACGGCTTCCTTCAGGTCGCCGTAGCCGGCGCCGTCGAAGCGCGCGGCGAGCGCGTCGATGGAGTCGCCGGTGGCGACGCTCATGATCTCGAGCAGGTTGGACACGCCCGGCTTCGCCACCGGGTCGTAGCGCACCTCGCGCTCCGAGTCGGTCACGGCCGACTTGAACTTCTTCCGGATCGTGTCGGCCGAGTCGGTGATGTAGATCGCGCCCTGCTCGGACGAGAGCGTCGTCGACATCTTGTTCGTCGGCTCCTGCAGGTCCATGATCCGGCCGCCGACCGCGGGGAACTGGCCGTCGGGCACCGTGAACGTGACGCCGTAGCGGAAGTTGAAGCGCTCGGCGACGTCGCGCGCGAGCTCGAGGTGCTGCCGCTGGTCGTCGCCGATGGGGACGAGATCGGTCTGGTACAGGAGGATGTCGCCGGCCATCAGGACCGGGTACGTGAAGAGGCCGGCCGAGACGAACTCGTGCCGGTCGGACTTCTCCTTGAACTGGGTCATGCGGCCGAGCTGCCCGTAGCTCGCCACCGCCGACAGCAGCCACGCCGCCTCGGCGTGGGCGGTCACGTGGCTCTGGCAGAAGACGGTCGACTGCTCCGGGTCGAGCCCGGTGGCGAAGAGCATCGCCGCGAGGTCGAGCGTGGAGCTGCGCAGGAGCTCCGGGTCGTAGTCGACCGTGATCGAGTGCAGGTCGACGATGCAGAAGAAGGCCTCGCCCGCCGCCTGCGTCTCGACGTACTGGCGGAAGCCGCCGCTGTAGTTGCCGAGCGTCTTTCGGCCCGTGGGCTGGATCCCGGAGAACACGATCGGCTTGTCGGCCATGACGCCTGATTCTGCCTAAGCTGTGAGCGATGGCCGTCACCGGCGCACCCGAGCTGCTCATCGTCATGGGCGCGAACGCGACGCCCGACCAGGTGGACGACGTCGTCGCGCGCCTGGAGGAGGCGGGCTGCGGCGCGGTCGTCACGCCCGGCCGCGAGGCGACCGTCATCGGCGCCATCGGCGAGCGCGAGCTGCTCGCAGCGCTCCCGCTCGAGGGCTACGCCGGCGTCGAGCAGGTGCTGCCGATCCTGAAGCCGTACAAGCTCGTGTCTCGGGAGCTGTCGCCGGACCCGACGGTGATCGAGGCGCGCGGACGCCGCATCGGTGACGGCTACTTCGGGTTCATCGCCGGCCCGTGCAGCGTGGAGACGCGCGAGCAGACGCTCGAGACGGCGCGAGCCGTCGCCGCCGCGGGCGTGACGATGCTCCGCGGCGGCGCGTTCAAGCCGCGCACGTCGCCGTACGCGTTCCAGGGCCTCGGCGAAGAGGCGCTCGAGATCCTCAAGGAGGCGCGCGACGAGACCGGCCTGCCGATCGTCACCGAGCTGATGGATCCGCGCCACGTCGAGCAGGTCGTCGACACCACCGACGTCATCCAGATCGGCGCGCGCAACATGGCGAACTTCTCGCTTCTCGCCGAGGTCGGCCGTGCGCCGAAGCCGGTGCTGCTCAAGCGCGGGCTCTCCGCCACCGTCGAGGACCTGCTGATGGCGGCGGAGTACATCGTCAAGGAGGGGAACTCCGAGGTCATCCTCTGCGAGCGCGGCATCAAGACGTTCGAGACCGCGACGCGCTTCACGCTCGACATCGGCGCGATTCCCGTCCTCAAGCAGGAGACGCACCTGCCCGTGATCGTCGACCCGTCGCATCCGGCAGGCCGCCGCGACCTCGTGCTGCCGCTCGCGCGCGCAGCCGTCGCCGCGGGCGCGGACGGGATCATCGTCGAGACGCATCCCCGGCCCGAGGAGGCGCTCTCCGACGGCCCGCAGCAGATCCCGACCGCCGATTTCCCCGACTTCGCGGCCGAGATCCGCGCGCTCGCGTCCCTCATGGGACGCACGATCGGCTGACGTGCGCATCGAGCCGGCCGTCGCCGTCGTCGGCCACGTCGCCGTGCCCGGCGACAAGTCCATCTCCCATCGCGCGGTCCTCGTCGGCGCCATCGCCGAGGGCGACACGCACGTGCGCGGCTTCGGCCGTGCCGGCGACACGCAGGCGTCGATTGACGCCGTGCGCTCGCTCGGCGTCGAGGTGGACGACCTCGCCGAGGACGAGCTGCTCGTGCACGGCGGCGAGCTCCGCGCCGGTGCCGCCGACTGCATGAACGCGGGAACGCTCATGCGCCTCCTCATGGGCGTCGTCGCCGGCCGCGACGGCCGCTTCGAGCTGACCGGCGACGAGTCGCTCTCCTCGCGGCCGATGGAGCGCGTCGCCGGACCGCTCCGCTCCATGGGCGCCCAGATCGAGACGACCGACGGTCACGCACCGCTCGTCGTCGCCGGCGCGCCGCTGCACGCGATCGACTACGAGCTCCCGGTGGCGAGCGCGCAGGTGAAGTCGGCGATCCTCCTCGCCGGGCTCGCCGCCGACGGCGCCACGACCGTGGTCGAGCCGGTGCCGACGCGCGACCACACCGAGCTCATGCTCGAGGCCGCCGGCGCACGCATCCAGCGGCGGCCGACGTCGGTGACCGTCGAGCGCTCGAGCCTCCGTCTCGGGGAGGTGGAGGTCCCCGGCGACTTCTCGTCGGCGGCGCCGCTGCTCGCCGCCGCCGCGCTCGTGCCCGGCAGCCACCTGACCGTGCACGACGTCGGCCTCAACCCGCGCCGCACCGGCCTCCTCGACGTGCTCGAGCGCATGGGCGCGCGCATCGCCGTCTTCAACCGCCGCCGCGCCGGCCGCGAGCCGGTCGGCGACGTGCAGGTGCAGTACGCCGAGCTCACCGCCACCGCGATCGAGCCGGCCGAGATCCCGTCGCTCGTGGACGAGCTCCCGCTCGTGGCGCTGCTCGCCTCGGTCGCGCGCGGCGAGACCGTCGTGCGCGGCGCCGCCGAGCTGCGTGTGAAGGAGAGCGACCGCATCGAGGCGGTCACCGATCTCCTGCGTGCGACGGGCGCGCACGTGCGCTCGCGCGACGACGGCTGGACGATCACCGGCGTTCCCGCACGACTGCGCGGCGGCCGCGTCGACGCGCGCGGCGACCACCGGATCGCCATGCTCGGCGCCGTCGTCGGGGTCGCGTCCCGCGAAGGCGTGGAGGTCGGGGGAGCCGACAGTGTCGCTATAAGCTTCCCCGGCTTCTATGACCTGTTGGACACGCTGGTGAAACGATGATCGTCGCCATCGACGGCCCTGCGGGGGCGGGCAAGAGCACCGTTGCGCGCGCGCTCGCGGAGCGGCTCGGCTTCCGCTACCTCGACACGGGCGCGATGTACCGCGCCGTCACGTGGCTGGCGATGCAGCGCGGCCTCGACCTCGGCAACGCGAAGGTGCTCGCCGACCTCGCGCGCACCGAGCCGGTCACGTTCGACGAGGACGACCGCGTCTGGATCGCCGGCACCGACGTCACCTCGCTCATCCGCCGGGAGAACATCGACCGCATGGTGCCCGTCGTCGCGCGGCACGAGCCCGTCCGCGAGATCATGCGCGAGCGGCAGCGGCAGCTCGGCCGCGACGGCAACGTCGTCATCGAGGGCCGCGACATCGGAACCGTCGTCGCGCCGAAGGCCGAGGTGAAGGTCTACCTCACCGCCGACCGGTCCATCCGCGCGCAGCGGCGCATGGCGGAGCGTCCCGGCATCGGCGCCGATGCGCTCGCCACCGATCTGCGCAAGCGCGACTCCTCCGACGCGGACCGGATGCAGCCCGCCGAGGACGCGCACGAGATCGACACGACGAACCTCAAGGTCGAGGACGTCGTCGAGCAGATCGAAGCGCTCGTCCGCGAGCGCACCGCCGTCTGAGCGATGGACTGGGTCCGGTTCAACTGGGCCTGGGGGAAGTGGGTGATGGGCGGCCCGGCGGCGCTGCTCTCGCGGCTGCGCGTGTACGGGCGCAGCCGCGTCCCGGCGAGCGGCGGCGCGGTGGTCGCGTTCAACCACTTCTCGTGGATCGACATCCCCGACTTCGGCTGGGCGGCGCCCCGGCCGTACTACTTCCTGGCCAAGGTGGAGGCGGTCGAGTTCCAGGTCGGCGGCGCGTACCTCCGGATGTTCGGCACGTTCGCCGTCCGCCGAGGCGAGTCCGACCGTGAGGCGGTCCGCCGCATGCGCGAAGTCGTGCGCGACGGGAACCTGCTCGGGATCTTCGCCGAGGGGACGCGGCAACGGTCCGGCGTCCCCGGGCATGTGCAGCCGGGCGCGGCGATGGTGGCGCTGAACGAGAACGTGCCCATCGTCCCGGCGGCGATCTACGGCTCCTACCACTGGAAGCCGGGCCACCCGGTCTCGATCGTCTTCGGCGAGCCGATGCGGTTCGACGGTCTCCCGACCGGGTCGAAGGGCTACCGCGAAGCGTCGGAGCAGGTGCAGACGGAGCTCCGCCGGCTGTGGGAGTGGCTCGCGGAGCAGCACGCGGCCGGCCGGCCCCGCCGCGTCACACTGCCGTAGTCATGCTCGGCACCGTCGCGATCGTCGGCTTCCCGAACGTCGGGAAGTCCACGCTGGTCAACCGGCTCACCGGGACCCGCGCCGCCGTCGTCCACGAGACGGCGGGCGTCACGCGCGACCGCAAGGAGCTCGTCGCCGAGTGGAACGGGAAGGAGTTCCTGCTCGTCGACACCGGCGGTGTCGACATCGCCGACGCGTCGCCGATCACGAAATCGATCGCCGTGCAGGCGCGCGAGGCGGTGCAGGAGGCGGACCTCGTCCTCTTCGTCGTCGACGCGCAGATCGGGATCACGCCCGGCGACGAGGAGGTGGCGCAGATCCTGCGCGAGTCGCGCAAGCCGGTGCTCGTGATCGCGAACAAGATCGACGATCCGCGCAAGGAGTCGCTCGCGCTCGAGCTGCACCGGCTCGGCCTCGGCGACCCGATCCCGATCTCGGCGCTGCACGGGCACGGCGCCGGCGACCTCCTCGACGACATCGTCGAGTACCTCGAGGCCCACGGCGCGCCGCCGCGTACGGACATTCCCGAGGACGCGATCCGCGTCGCCATCATCGGCCGGCCGAACGTCGGGAAGTCGAGCCTCGTCAACGCGCTGCTCGGGCGGGAGCGCGTGATCGTGTCCGAGATCCCGGGGACGACGCGCGATGCAATCGACAGCGTGCTCGTGCGCGGCGACCGGACGTTCGTGCTCGTCGACACAGCCGGCCTCAGACGCAAGAGAAAGCATCGGCAGGGCATCGAGTACTACTCGGAGCTGCGGGCGCTGGAGGCGGCCGAGCGCGCCGACGTCGCGCTCGTGCTCGTGGACGCATCGCAGGGCGTGGTCGAGCAGGACCTCACGGTCGCCGATGTCGCGCGCAAGGCGGACTGCGCGACGCTCGTCGTCCTCTCGAAGTGGGACGTGACGCAGGTGAAGATCGAGGACGTGCGCAAGCAGCTGCGGCGCCGGCTGCGGCAGCGTCCGCCGTTCATCGCCGTCTCGGCACAGACCGGCCGCGGCCTCGACCGGCTGCTCGACACCGTCGCCGAGCTGTTCGACAAGTACAC
>JAFALP010000025.1 GCA_019234175.1 Actinomycetota bacterium
CGCGGCGGCGTGGTGCATCGCGCCGCCGCATCCCGCGGCGACGACGACGAGCAAAACCCCTAGGGCTCCGCGACAGGCTCTGGTAGCTCTTCCGCGAACGGCTTCAGAGTATCGCCGTTCTCGGCCAGGACGAGCTCGGAGAAGAACCGCGTCATGTACAGCCCTTCGCGGAAGTCGCCGAGCCGCGGTTCCGGATGCTCTCCCGCAGCGAGGGCGAGCGCGAGCTCCGGATAGCGGCTGCCGGCCGCCGTCGGCAGAGGGAAGCCCCCGCCGAAGCGCGGGTTGATGTCCGTGACGAGGTGCGCGCCGTCGGACTCGCGGAAGCACTGGATGTTCGCAGGCCCGACGAGCCCGAGCGTCTCCGACACGTGCCGGCCGACCTCGATGAGCGCGTCGTCGCGGATGGTCATGCCCTTGATCGACTCGCCGCCCTTCGACTCGATCATCGTGCGCGGGACGGCGTTCAGGCAGCGGCCTGCGAGGTCGCAGAAGACGTCGATGGAGAACTCCTCGCCGCGGCAGCATGCCTGCACCATCGAGTCGACGGTCGTGTAGCCGAGGAAGAAGTCGAGCTCGCGCCGGTCCGCGCAGCGGAAGATGTCGCGCGAGCCGAATCCGTGCCGGGCCTTCACGAGGACGGGGAACTCGACGTCCGCCGGGACGTCTTCGGGCAGCCAGGTCGACGGCGAGCCGATGCCGCGCTCGACGAAGAGGAGATGCGCGAGCCATTTGTCCGCCAGCGCGTCGACGATCTGCGGCGCCGGGAGCAGGACCACCGCTCCGAGCTCCTCGCGTCCACGCGAGAGGACGCCGTGATCGAGATCCGTGAGCGGGACGATCAGCGAGACGCCGTGCTCGGCGACGAGCGCCGCGAGCGCGGAAACGTAGGCGGGGTCGTCCACGGGCGGGACGAAGGCGTGCACGTCCGCGTGATAGAGCGCGGGCGCAAGCGCGTTCGTATCCACGGCGATCGTGCGGGCGCCGGCGCGGCCGAAGGCGGTCACGATGTCGACGCGCTGCCCGGCGCACGTGAAGAGGACGCCCGTCACGGGCCGAGAGGGTACCGTCGTTCCTCGGTGCGCCGCCTCCTCGCCGTTCTCGTCGTCCTCATCGGGCTGTGGCTCGTCGCGTGCGCGTTCCTCTTCGTGTGGCCGTCGGCGAACGAGAAGCCGCCCGCCCACGCCGACGCGATCGTCGTCCTCTCCGGCGGGCGGGACTCGCGGCTCGACCCCGCGCTCAAGCTCATGGAACGTGGGATCGCGCCCGTGCTCGCCATCTCCAGCTCGGGTCGCGATCCGAAGTGGGTGACCGCACGCCGCCTCTGCAACGGCACGACGAAGGTGTCGTTCAAGGTCGTCTGCTTCGAGGCCCATCCGTACAGCACCCGCGGCGAGGCGGAGACGGTCACGAAGCTCGCCAGGACGCACGACTGGACGAGCCTCGTCGTCGTCAGCTCGACGTACCACGTCTTCCGCGCGCACATGCTCTTCGCGCGCTGCTTCCACGGGAAGCTCTGGACGGTGGGAACGTCGTCGCCCACGCTTCGGCTTCCGGAGGAGTGGGCGTCGGAGACGGCGAAGCTGATCGTGCAGACGACGTTCGAACGCGGCTGCTAGCGCCAGCCGCCGGTCGCGCCCTTGTACGTCCCGCCGAACAGGGCGAACGGCGTCTTTGCGAGGATGCGCAGGTCGAGCAGCGGCGAGCGGTGCTCGACGTACCAGACGTCGAGCTCGATGCGTTCGGACCACGGAAGCGTCGCGCGTCCGTGCACCTGCGCCCAGCCGGTGATTCCCGGCTTCACGTCGAGGCGACGCATCTGGTGCGGCGTGTACCGCTCGACCTGGTAGCGCAGCGTCGGCCGAGGGCCGATGACGCTCATGTCGCCGCGCACGACATTCCAGAGCTGCGGCAGCTCGTCGAGCGACAGGCGCCGCAGCATGGCGCCGGCGCGCGTGATGCGCGAGTCGCCTTTGTCGACCGCGAGGCCGGCGCCCTGCGTCTCGGCCCCGACGACCATCGTGCGGAGCTTCAGCAGCTCGAAGTCGGCGCCGTCCTTCCCCACCCGGGTCTGCCGGTAGAGGACCGGCCCGCGGCTCGTGAGCTTGACCGCGAGCGCGGCGAGC
>JAFALP010000389.1 GCA_019234175.1 Actinomycetota bacterium
GGCTCGTCACCGAGCAGCAGCGCCGACGCGACGACGCGGTCTGCGCCGACTATCGTGAATTCGGGCTGCGCGATTCGCCGCGCGCCGCGTCTCGCGATCCCGAACTCGAGCACCGCACGGGCCTCGTCCGGCCCATGTCAGGAGGGAACGCGCTTCCACCACAGCCGTCCGCTCGGGATGCCGCGCCACTCGGCGTCGGCGGCGAAGAGCGATGCGAACGGGCCGGGATCGCCGTCGTCGAGCGCCTCCACCGCCTGACGGAGCTCCTCGATCGTCGCGTCGTCGACCATCCATCCTCGACGATAGACGATGAGTTTCACCGCTCATAGACGTCTGAACGGCATCAGCCACTGAGAGGAGGGCCCATGGACCCGATCGTCCCGTGCCTCTGGTTCGACACCGAGGGCGCAGACGCCGCGCAGTTCTACACGTCGCTCGTTCCGAACTCGCGCATCGTCAAGGTCACGCACTACGGATCCGCGCAGCGGGAAAGGGCCGGCGAGGTCCTCACCGTCGAGTTCGAGCTGAACGGCCAGCCCTTTCTCGCCCTCAACGGCGGCCCGCAGTACAGGTTCAACCCCGCCGTGTCGTTCCAGATCCTCTGCGACACGCAGGAGGAGGTCGACCGCTATTGGGACGCGTTCGCCGACGGCGGGAAGGAGGTTGCGTGCGGCTGGGTCGAGGACCGCTTCGGCCTGTCGTGGCAGGTCGTCCCGAAGGTGCTGCCCGAGCTGCTCGCCGACCCGGATCCCGAGCGGGCGCAGCGCGTCATGGCCTGCATGATGGAGATGGTCAAGCTCGACATCGCCGAGCTCGAACGCGCCGCCGCGTGACTCAGTAGTTGGCGAACACGGTGATCGGCACACCGACGAGCTCCGTGCCCGGCGCGACGTAGTTCCCGTTCCCGGAGTCCTGCAGATAGAAGACGACGCGCGCGTGCTGCACCGCGCGCGGCATCGCCGCCGCGAACGTCACGCTCCCGCTCATCGTCGTGCCGTCGGGGACGCCGGTGGCGAAGAGGCAATACCAGGTCGTCGGCGTCGATGCCCTGCACCCGGCCGCCGGCAGGAACCGCGTCACCGTCCGGATCTCGACCGTCGGAGAAAACTGGACGAGCACGATGGTCAAGGGGGCCCGCTGGCACGTGAGCGTCAGCTGCAGGCGCTTGCTCGTCATGCGCTGGAACGCGGAGGTGCAGGGCGGCGCGGCCGTCCGGCTCGTCGGCGCCGCAGGTGAGCTCCCGGCGAACGCCAGCAACCCGAAGACGACGACCAGCATCCCCCTGCCGATGCGCACCGGCCAACGGTAACCGAACAATCCCGCGTCCCATACTTTACTTTCGATAGTAACGTCCCGGCATGGACTGGAACGCCGTCTACGAGCGCAATTCCGTCGAGCGGATCAAGCGCGACAAGCCCCCGCTCGGGATCCGTGAAGAGCTCCCGGCGCTCGCCGCCCTCGGCTACGAGGCGATGAACGAGGAGGACGTCGTCCGCCTGCAGTGGTGGGGCCTCTACCACGACAAGCCGAAGATCGGGACATTCATGCTGCGGGTGAAGATCCCGTCCGGGATCCTCACGCCGACGAAGCTGCGCCGCATCGGCGAAGTCGCCAACCGCTACGGCCGCGGCGACGCCGAGTTGACCACGCGGCAGTGCATCCAGCTCCACTGGCTCGAGCTCTCCGCGCTCGGCGACGTCTTCGCCGATCTCGAGAACGCGGGTATCACGAGCGCCGGCGGCTGCGGCGACACCGTGCGCAACATCACCGGCTGCCCGCTGTCGGGGCTCGCACGCGACGAGCTCTTCGACTCGACGCCCGTCATCGAGGCGGCGACGCGCGAGTTCTTCGGCAACCCCGCATGGGCGAACCTGCCGCGCAAGCACAAGTACTCGATCGCGAGCTGCCCCGACCGCTGCAACGCCCCGGAGATCAACTGCGTCTCGCTCGTGGGCGTGCTGAACGACGGCCGCGAGGGCTACGGGGTGCTCGTGGGCGGCGGCCTCTCGTCGGTGCCCCGCATCGCGCGCGACCTCGGCGTCTTCGTTCCGAAGGACGAGGCAGTGGAGATCCTCGGCGCCGTCACCTCCGTCTGGAGCGAGGATCTGAAGTACCGCATGTCGCGCGTGAAGGCGCGCCTGAAGTTCATGGTCGACGACATCGGCGCGGACGGGATGCTCGAACGCGTCGAGTCGAAGCTCGGCCGCACGCTCGAACGTTTCCCCCTGCCGCCGATCGCAGCGCAACCCTCCGCGCACATTGGCGTGCACGCCCAGAAGGACGGGCGCTCCTCCATCGGAGTGCCCGTCCGGCTGGGGCTCACCTCCGGCGACCAGCTCATCGCCGTCGCCGACCTCGCCGACGAGATCGGGGGCGACGTCAGACTCACGCGCCAGCAGAACCTCGTCCTCACCGGCGTCCGCGACGTCGACGCGGCGCTCCAGCGTCTCGCGGAGCTGGGCCTTCCGCCGGAGACGAACGAGATCTGGGCCAACTCGATCGCCTGCACGGGCGAGCCGCACTGCAACTTCTCCGTCGGCGAGACGAAGACGCGCCTGCAGACGCTCGTCGAGCACCTCGAGGCGACGTTCGGGCCCGCGGTCGGCGACCTCCGCCTCCACCTGGACGGCTGCCCGCACGCATGCGCGCAGCACTGGGTCGGCGACCTCGGGTTCCAGGCGACGACGGGCAAGGACGACGACGGCAACCGCGTCTCCGCGTACGACGTGTTCGTGCGCGGCGGCAGATCGCAGATCGGCACGTCCCTTTTCCGCCGCGTGCCGAGCGATCGCCTCGAGGGCGCGGTCGAGGGCCTCGTGCGCGGCTGGCTCGAGAGCGACGAGTCGTTCACCGAGTTCCAGCGGCGGCTCTCCGACGACGAGCTCGGCGCGCTCGCAGGCCTCGAGCCCGCGCGCAAGCGGGTGGCGGCGTGACCGTCCTCCTCGACGAGCTGGACGCGGGCGAGCTCTCCATCCGCTTCGAGGGCGAGGAGCCGCAGGCGCTGCTCGAGTGGGCGCTGCAGGAATTCGGGTCGCAGATCGCCATCTCGACCGCGTTCCAGAAGGACGGCTCCGTCCTCATCGACATGGCGTACGGGATCGATCCGTCCGTGCGCGTGTTCACCGTCGACACCGGCCGGCTGCCGGAGGAGACGCTCACGTTCGCGGAGACGCTTCGCGGCCGCTATCCGGGGCTGAACCTCGAGATCCTTCGCCCGGAGCGCGAGCACGTGCAGCGCCTGGTGCAGCTGAAGGGCTCAGACCTCTTCCGCGAGTCGGTGGAGAACCGGCTCCTCTGCTGCAACGTGCGCAAGGTTCAGCCGCTGACGAAGCACCTCGACACGCTCGACGCGTGGATCACGGGCCTCCGTCGCGACCAGTGGGCGACGCGGACGAACATCCGCAAGGTCGAGATCGATCACGACCATGGGGCCATCGTGAAGCTCAATCCTCTGGCGGAGTGGACGTCGCGCGACGTCGAGACGTATCTGCGCGAGAACGACGTGCCGACGCATCCGCTGTACGCGCAGGGCTTCACCTCCATCGGCTGCGCGCCGTGCACGCGCGCGACGAAGGCCGGCGAGGACGAGCGCGCCGGACGCTGGTGGTGGGAGTCGAACGCACCGAAGGAGTGCGGCATGCACTGCTCGATCGAGCACGGCGGGTTCGAGCACGAGCTGAAGGCAATCCTCGGTGCCGGCCTTGCCGACGCCTGAGCGAGCAACACAGTGAGCACGCTGGCGATCCGCGGAGATGCGCAGGAG
>JAFALP010000018.1 GCA_019234175.1 Actinomycetota bacterium
CGCCACTGCGATCACCGCGACGACCGCGTAGAAGGCCTGCCCCTTCACGCTTCCTCCTTCCCCGACCCGACACGAGCGGGGCTCGGTGCTGGTGCCAGCACAGGCAATTTAGTGCGTCGGTGACGACCGCGTCAATCGCCGCGATGAACATCGGTGTCAGGGGAAGTCTCAATCGTTGGAAGCGCACTCGAGGGAACGGAGCTTGCAGATGCCACTGACCCGCATTCACAACTTCTCCATCTCGCTGGACGGTTTCGCCACCGGCGAGGGACTGTCGCTCGACGAGCCGTTCGGCCACGCCGGCCATCGGCTGCACCAGTGGATGTTCGCCACCCGGTTCGGCGCGTCGCTGTTCGGAGGCGAGGGCGGGAGCTCCGGCGTCGACGACGCGTTCGCCCAGCGGTTCGAGCCGGGCATCGGCGCCGAGATCATGGGCGCGGGCAAGTTCGGCCCGCCGGGTTGGCAGGACGACGCGGACTGGAAGGGATGGTGGGGCCCGAACCCCCCGTTCCACACACCGACCTTCATCCTCACGCATCGCCCGCGGCCGCCGATCGAGATGGACGGCGGCACGACATTCCATTTCCTCGACGCCACGCCGGCGGAGGCGCTCGACGCCGCGCGCGCGGCGGCCGCCGGCAAGGACGTCCGCATCGGCGGCGGCCCCACCGTCGTGCGCGACTTCATCGCCGCGGGCCTCGTCGACCACATCCACCTCGTCCAGGTGCCGATCGTGCTCGGCCGCGGCGTCCGCGTGTGGGACGGGCTGGAAGGGTTGGACGAGGACTACGACATCGAGGCCGTGTCGTCGCCCGGCGGGGTGACACACCTCACGTTCGACCGGAAGGCGGCGTGACCGTGCTCGATTCGCCTCTGTTACGTCCGCGGGCCGGGCGGGCTGCTCATCGGGCTGGCCGACGGCGTCGGCTGATCCGCGCCCGGCGGCGGGACGAGCTTGTTCCTCGCGATGGTGAAGCCCGAGGCGATGAGAAACGGCCGCACGGTCTCGACCGCTTGGGCGATGTTCCGCGCGACCCAGAAGCACGTGATCGCGATCGGCAGCTCGATGAGCAGCGCCGACGCCAGCGCCTGCAGGACGTCGGAGGTCCCGCGCGAGGTGAGCACGTCGAACCAGGCGTCGCAGCAGAGGAGCGTCCCGGTGATGGCGGCGGTCACCTCGGCGTACGGCGAGCGGCGCGCCACCTGGATGCCGGTGGACGCGAGCGCGATGCCGAGGCCGACGTCGAAGCCGCCCCACGCGAGCGGCCAGTGATTCGCGGTGTAATGCCGCGGCAGCGTGAGGAACAACAGCGCGATCCACGGGATGAGCACGACGGCGCAGAGCACGAGGGCCGGGGCCATCCACGGCGGCACGAGCCAGAGCCCGCGCCCGAGGCGCAATCCGGCCCGCGCTCGAAGATCGGTCATGTGGGAACAGTGACACGCGGATGACCGCACTCGCCGTCCTCGTCGCGCTCCTCAGCGGCCTCCACGGCATCGTCACACGCGGGCCGACGACGCCCGTGTGCCGGGTCGGGACGCCGTGCAGCGCGCCGGCGGTCGGCGCGGTGCTCGTCTTCTCCCGCAACGGGACGACCGTCGCGCACGTCCGCGCCGGCGCCGGCGGGCGCTACTCGGTCACGCTCGCGCCCGGCGTCTACCGGGTCACCGTCGGTTCGGCGCCGCGCAGCGGCTCGGGCATCCGGCCCGAGAACGCGACGGTCCGCCCAGGCGTCGACCGCCGGGTCGACTTCCTCATCGACACCGGGATCCGCTAGAGCAGCGCGGAGAACGGCTTGGCGGCGCGACGCAGACGCAAAGCGCGTCAGACGCTGAGCAGGCCGGCCGCGACCTTGCCGATCCGGCGGCCGAGGTCGGTCAGCCGGTACTCGACGCGCGGCGGCCGCGTGTCGAGCACGCGGCGCTCGAGGATGCCTGCGTCCTCCAGCTCGACGAGCCGCGCCGCGAGCGTGCGCGGCGGGATCGTCTCCAGCGCCTGCTTGAACTCGTTGAAGCGGACGGCGCCCGCCTCGGACGAGGCCCAGAGGATGGCGAGGACCCAGCGCCGCCCGAGGAGGTCGGCCGTACGGGCGACCCCCTCGGGCAGCGGCTGGCAGCGGTTACAGCGCATGGAGCTGCTGCGGCTTGGGCTCGAGCGCCAGGTCGAGCACCTCACCGAGCGTCATCACCGGGTGGAAGCTCATCGCCTCGCGCACGTCCTCGGGGACGTCGTCGAGATCGGCGCGGTTCCGCTCCGGGATGATCACGTCGGTCAGGCCGGCGGCATGCGCCGCGAGCACCTTCTGCTTCAGCCCGCCGATCGGCAGCACCCGTCCCTGCAGCGTGACCTCGCCGGTCATGCCGACGGTGTGCTTCACCGGGCGGCCGGACAGGAGCGACGCGAGTGCGGTCGACATGGTGATGCCGGCGCTCGGGCCGTCCTTCGGGATCGCGCCCGCCGGGACGTGCACGTGGAACGTCTTGTCCTTGAAGGACTCCGGCTCCACGCCGAGCTCGTCCGCGTGCGAGCGGATGAACGACAGGGCGATACGCGCCGACTCCTTCATGACGTCGCCGAGCTGGCCGGTCAGGACGAGGTCGTTGCCTCCCTCCATCGCGGTCGCCTCGACGAACAGCACGTCGCCGCCGGTGCCGGTCACCGCCAGGCCCGTGGCCACGCCCGGCACCGCCGTGCGCTCCGCCACCTCCTGGAAGACCTTCTGCCGGCCGAGCGCGTCGCGGACGACGTCGACGTCCACCGTCACCGGCGGCTCGACCTTGCCCGACGCGATCTTCGTCGCCGTCTTGCGCAGGATCTTCCCGAGCTCGCGCTCGAGCTGGCGGACGCCGGCCTCGCGCGTGTACTCGGAGACGACCGTGCGGATGACGTCGTCGGAGACCGAGACCTCCTCCTCGAGGAGGCCGTTGCGCTCACGCTGCCGCGGCCACAGGTAGCCCCGCGCGATGGCGGTCTTCTCGTCGACGGTGTAGCCGTCGAAGCGGATGACCTCCATGCGGTCGAGCAGCGGGCCGGGGATCGTGTCGGCGATGTTCGCGGTGGCGATGAAGAAGACGTCGCTCAGGTCGAGCTCGACGTCGAGGTAGTGATCGCGGAACGAGTGGTTCTGCGCGGGGTCGAGGACCTCGAGCAGGGCCGCGGACGGGTCGCCGCGCCAGTCGGCGCCGACCTTGTCCACCTCGTCGAGCAGGATCACCGGGTTCATCGTCCCCGCGTCGCGCAGCGCGCGCACGAGCCGGCCCGGGAGCGAGCCGATGTACGTGCGGCGGTGCCCGCGGATCTCCGCCTCGTCGCGGATGCCGCCGAGCGACATGCGGACGAACTCGCGGTTGAGCGCACGCGCGACCGACTCGCCGATCGAGGTCTTGCCCGTTCCGGGCGGACCGATCAGCGTCAGGATGGCGCCGCTCTTCTTGTCGTTCGGGATGCCGCGGTCCTGGCGCAGCTTGCGCACGGCCAGGTACTCGACGATGCGGTCCTTCACGTCCTCGAGGCCCGCGTGGTCCGCGTCGAGAACCTCACGCGCGTGCGCGGGATCGAGACGCTCCTCCGAGCGCTTCGACCACGGCACCGACGTGAGCCACTCGAGGTACGTGCGGATCATCGACGCCTCGCCGGAGGACTCGCCCATCGTCTCGAGCCGGCGCAGCTCGCGCTCGGCCTGCTCGCGGACGGCGTCGGGCATGCCCGCCTCTTCGATCTTCGTGCGGTATTCGTCGATCACGGAGCCCGCGTCCTCGTTCAGCTCCTTGCGGATCGAGTCCATCTGCTTGCGCAGGAAGTACTCGCGCTGCTGCTTCTGCGCACCGTTCTCGACGTCCTCGCGGATGCG
>JAFALP010000131.1 GCA_019234175.1 Actinomycetota bacterium
GCCGACGTTCACGACGTAGCGCTCCGCCGCCTCGCCGGCCCGCGTCCGGTACGTCACGCGGCCGACGGCGATCGCGCGCGTGGCGTGGCCGAGCGCCGTCCGCACGGCGTCGTCGAAGCGCGTCGGGATCCCGTACGTCCGCACGAAGTCCATGCCGGTCCCGAGCGGGATCGTCGCCAGCTGCGCGTCGCCGCCCGCACGCACGAGGCCGTTGACCGTCTCGTTCAGCGTTCCGTCGCCGCCGACGGCGACGACGAGCTCGGCGCCGCCGCGCGCAGCCTGCTCCGCCAGCTCGATCAGCTGCCCGGGACGCTCGGAGAGAAGCGTCTCCCCGTCGAGGCCGAGCACGGATGCGCGGTGCGCGAGCTCGGGCCAGCGCTTCCCGGTCGCCCCGTTCCCCGATGCGGGGTTGACGAGGAAGACGGTGTTAATGGGACGTCACGGTGGCGAGCCCGACGCGCGTCATCCGGTCGACCGCCGCGCGCAGCTCGTCGTCGCTGATACGCGTGAACTCGCCCTCGACGACGATGTCGCTCACCGTCAGGAGGCAGCCGGCGTGGATCTTCCGCAACGCCCCGAGCGTGAAGAGGATCGCCGCCTCCATCTCGACGCCGAGGATGCCGCGGTCGGACCAGCGCTGGTACTGGCCGCCGTCCGGGTTGTAGAACACGTCGCTCGAGACGACGGGCCCGACGTGGATCGGCTGCTGCATCTCCTTCGCCGCGTGCACGGCCGCGTGCACGAGGTCGAAGCTCGCCGTCGGGCAGTGCGGTTCCCTCACGTAGGTGAACGTCGTCCCGTCCTGCGGCACGGCGCTGATGGCGACGATCATGTCGCCGAGCTCGTGATCCGGCTGCAGGCCGCCGCACGTGCCGACGCGCAGGATCCGCTTCGCGCCGAGCATCACCAGCTCCTCGACGACGATCGCCGCCGAAGGGCAGCCCATGCCGGTGGACTGCACCGACACCGGCTTGCCATCCCACGTCCCCGTGAAGCCGAGCATCCCGCGCTCGCCGTTCACCTGGCGGACGTCGTCGAGATACGTGTCGGCGATGTACTTCGCCCGCAGCGGGTCGCCGGGGACGAGGACGGACTCTGCGTAGTCGCCGGGCTCGGCGCGGAGATGGATGGGCATGGCGCCACCCTAACCCGTCATCGCGAATGGGATGATCGGAGTCGTGCTCGCCGTCGACCCGCCGCTCGACGACGTCCTCGCCTTCTGCGCCGAGGCTCCGGTGGAACGCGTCTTCCTCGAGGACATCGCGCGGCGCGGGCTCGGGCGGTTCTCCGCGCTGGTGGACGAAGGACGACGGATCACCGCGCTCTGCCACGTCGGTGCGAACGTCGTGCCGTCCGGACGGGGGTGCGCCGCGTTCGCCCCGGCGGCCGTGCGCGGTGCCGCGCGGATGATCATCGGCGAGCAGCAGGCGGTCGACGAGCTGTGGGCCGCGAGCGAGCGCGTCATGCCGGCTCCGCGGGACGACCGCCCCGGGCAGCCGGTCTACGAGCTCGAGGAGCCGCCGGCGCCGGGCGACACGGGCCTCCGCCAGGCGACGCTCGCGGATCTCGACCTCCTCGTTCCCGCGTGCGCCGCCGCGCATCGCGAGGAGATCGGGATCGACCCGCTGCGCCGCGACGCCGACGGCTTCCGCTGGCGGACGCGGATGCAGATCGAGGACGGCCGCTCGTGGCTCTGGCTCGAGGACGGGGTCATCCGGTTCAAGGCCGAGGCGTCGGCGTGGACGCCGTCTGCCGTGCAGCTGCAGCAGGTCTGGGTGGATCCGCAGTCACGCAGCCGCCACGACGCACAGCGCGGCATGCGCGACCTGTGCCGCCTCCTGCTCGCGCGCGTGCCGGTCGTCTGCCTCTTCGTGCGGCCGGAGAACGTCGTGGCGATGCGGGTGTACGAGGCGATCGGCATGCGGCGCACGATCACCTACCGCTCGCTCATCTTCTGACGATTTACACCTGACTTACCGGCGCATTACACGCCGGACGTCGTCCGCTTACAGAACGGGCGGATGGTCGGCGCGTGCGGCTCCCCCTGTTCCTCGCGGTCCTCGTGGTCGCGGCCGGTCTCGCGCGGCCGGCCGCCGCTGCCCCCGGGCTCCTGCTCGGCATCGACGACGACTCGCTCAAGTGGTACACGCAGACGAACTCGCTTCTCGCCATCTACAACTCGCTCGGCGTCGGGGCGGTCCGTGTCACGTTCGACTGGACGGACGGCGAGACGTTCCCTACGGGGAACGACCTCACCGAGCTGCAGCGCGTCGCCGCCGCCGCGCGGAGGATCCGCGTCATCGTCGCCGTCACCGGGACGGCCGACGACCCGCCGCTCGACGACGCCTCGCGCGCGTCCTACTGCACGTTCGTGTCCAACATCGTCCGCCACTACCCGTGGATCCACGACATCGCCATCTGGACGGAGCCGAACTCGTCCACCTTCTGGGATCCGCAGCACGACGCCGCCGCCGGCTACGAGGCGCTCCTCGCCGCCTGCTGGGACGCCCTCCACGCGGCCGTGCCGGACGCGAACGTCATCGCCACGAGCGCGCCGCACGCGCACGCCGGCGACTGGTACCGCGCGCTCGGGAAGGCATACCGCGCGAGTGGCCGCACACTTCCGATCTTCGACACGATCGGCCACAACGGGTACGCGAACAACTCGTCCGAGCCCCCGGACGCGATCCACAAGACCGGCTCCATCGACGAGGGCGACCTCGGCCGGCTCATGGCCGCGATCAAGACCGGCTTCGGCGGAACGGGCCAGCCGCTGCCGGGCGAGGACGGCGTCTCCATCTGGTACCTCGAGGACGGCTTCCAGTCCGAGCCGCCGCTCGCGTTCGCGAGCCTCTACTCCGGGACCGAGACCGACCGGCATCCCGTGGACGAGGAGGAGCAGGCGACGCAGATCACAGCCGCGGTCGACCTCGCGTACTGCCAGCCCGAAGTCGGCGGCTTCTTCAACTTCGAGCTCCGCGACGAGAGCACGCTCACCGGCTGGCAGTCGGGCCTGATGCGGCCGGACTGGAGCGCGAAGCCCGCGTACTTCGCCTACCAGGCGGCCGTCGCGGCCGCCCGCGCCGGGACGATCG
>JAFALP010000247.1 GCA_019234175.1 Actinomycetota bacterium
CGACCGGCGCCTCCCCGACCTGCTCGAGGCGCTCCGGCCGGGCGACCTGCTCATCGTCACCTCCGACCACGGCTGCGACCCGACCACGCCGTCCACGGACCACTCGCGCGAGTACGCGATGCTGCTCGCCTACGTGGCGGGGCGCAACGCCGCCGGGCAGATCCACGAGGGGGAGTTCGCGGACGTCGGCGCCACCGTGAACGCATGGCTGAAGGGCAAGTCCGGCGGCCGCAACATCCCCGGCCAGCCGATCCTCACTCCGTGACACCGATCCCGGAGCTGATCGCGCGCAAGCGCGACGGCGGCGACCTCTCCGCCGAGGAGATCGACGAGCTCATCCTCGCCGACGTGCCCGACTACCAGCTGGCCGCGTTCCTCATGGCCGTCTACTTCCGCGGCCTCTCCACCCGCGAGACGTTCGCGCTCACCGACGCGATGGTGCGCAGCGGAGAGACGATCGACCTGCACGCCGCGCTCGGCCGCCGCGTCGTCGACAAGCACTCGACGGGCGGCGTGGGGGACAAGGCGACGCTCGCGGTCGGTCCGGTCGTCGCCGCGTGCGGCGTGCCGTTCGGGAAGATGAGCGGCCGCGGGCTCGGGCACACGGGCGGGACGCTCGACAAGCTCGAGTCCATCCCCGGCTTCCGCGTCGAGCTGACGACGGACGAGTTCGTCTCGCAGGTGCGCGACATCGGCATCGCCGTCGTCGGGCAGACGGCGAACCTCGTCCCGGCCGACAAGCGGCTGTACGGCCTCCGCGACGTCACGGCGACGGTCGACAACGTGTCGCTCATCGCGGCGAGCATCATGTCGAAGAAGATCGCGTCGGGCGCCGACGCGATCGTGCTCGACGTGAAGGTGGGCGACGGCGCGTTCATGAAGTCGGTCGCCGACGCCGAGGTGCTCTCCGAGGCGATGATCTCGCTCGGCCGGCATGCGGGTCGCGACGTCGTCTGCGAGCTCACCGACATGGACCAGCCGCTCGGCCGCGCCGTCGGCAACGCGCTCGAGGTGCGCGAGGCGGTGGCGACGCTGAAGGGCGAAGGGCCCGACGACCTGGAGGCGCTCGTCGTCGAGTCGTGCGCGCACCTGCTCGAGCTGTCCGATCTCGGCGTCGACCTCGAGGAGGGACGCCGGCGCGCGCGCGCGGCGATCGCGGACGGGTCGGCGGTGGAGGCGTACGAGCGCTGGATCCACGCGCAGGGCGGCGACCCGGCCGACGGCGCGCTCCCGCGGGCGCCGTTCATCCGCGAGGTGTTCGCGGGACGGGACGGGTTCGTGCACGCGCTGCCCGCGCTGCCGATCGGCCTCGCCGCCGTCCACCTCGGCGCCGGCCGTCGCACGAAGGACGATCCCGTCGACCACGCCGTCGGGATCGTGTGCCGGAAGAAGCGCGGCGACGCCGTCGAGGAGGGCGAGGTGCTCGCCGAGATCCATGCGCGCGACGAGGCATCGGCCGTGGAAGCGGCCACTGCCGTGCACGACGCGTACGAGCTCGGCGACGACGCGCCCCGCGCCGTCCCGATCGTGCTCGAAACGATCGGTGCCTGAGCTCCCCGAGGTCGAGACGGAGCGCGGCCGCCTCGCAGCGGTCGCCGACGGGAAGCGCATCGTGTCCGCACGCATCGACGACGCGCGCCTCACGCGGCCCGAGGACCCGAGCCTCGTCGCGGCGATCCTGGAAGGCGATCGCGTCGCCGCCGTCGACCGCCGCGGCAAGTACATCGTCGTCCGCCTCGACAGCGGCAACGACCTGCTCGTCCACCTGCGGATGACCGGCGGGTTCCGCTACGCGCCGGCGACGCACGAGCGCGCCGTCCTCGAGCTCGAGGACGGCAGCCGCGTCGCCTATCGCGACACGCGACGCTTCGGCACGTGGCTCCTCACCGACGACGAGGACGCAGAACGGCTGCTCGACGTGAAGAACGGGCCGGAGCCGCTCGGCCCCGGATTCACCACCGACTTCCTCGCGCGCCGCCTCGCCGGGCGGAAGGCCCCCGTCAAGGCTGCGATCCTCGACCAGCGCACCGTCGCCGGGCTCGGGAACATCTACTCGGACGAAGCGCTCTGGTACGCGCGGATCAATCCCATGAAGCCGGCCGGCGAGCTGTCACGCGAGGAGGTCGCGGCGCTGCGCACCGGCATCCGCAAGGCACTGCGGCTCGGCATCGACCGCCAGGGCGCCGACCTCGGCGACGGCGCCTACGCCGGCGGCCGCATGCAGGACGAGTTCCGGGCATACGGGCGCGAGGACGAGCCGTGCCCGCGTTGCGGGACGCCGATCGCGAAGACGCGCGTCGGCGGCCGCGGCACGTCGTACTGCCCGAGCTGTCAGGCGGCGAGCCGGCCCTCGCGGTCGAGCCGCCAGAGCTCGGTGTAGCCGCCGATCGGCACGCCGTCGACGACGACCTGCGGCACCGTCCAGCCGCCGGTCAGGTCGTGCAGCTTCTGCCGGAACGACGGGTCGTCGTCGTCCAGCGGGATCTCCTCGTACCCGATGCCGCGCGACTGGAGCAGCGTCTTCGCACGCACGCAGTAGCCGCACCACGAAGTCGTATACATCTGAATCCGTGCCACTCCTGGTTCAAAACGATGGAACGGGCGGATTCGTTCCCCCCAGCGGGATGCGCGCGCGGAACGTCGTGCCCTCGCCGGAGCTGTCCACCTCGAGCGCGCCGTGGTGCGCGTCGACGATCGCCTTCGCGATGGTCAGCCCGAGGCCCGTGCCGGGCACGGCGTTGACCGTCGCCTCGCGCGCGCGGAAGAACGGATCGAAGAGGCGCTCGCGGTCCTCCGCCGCGATGCCGTCGCCGGTGTCCGTCACCTCGAGGACGAGCTGGCCGTCCCTCCGGCCCGAGCGGACGACGACGCGGCCGCCGTCCGGCGTGAACTTGATCGCGTTGGAGACGAGGTTGTCGAGCAGCTGCGACAGCCGGCGGTGGTCGGCGACGACGGCGCCGCTCGTGCCGTGCTCGGCGCGCAGGACGATCGTGCGCGCGTCCGCGGCCGGGCGCGCGCTCTCCACCGTGTCGTCGACGAGCGTCGGCACGTCGACGACGTCGTCCTGCACATGGAGGAGTCCGCGGTCCGCCTCGACGACGAGCAGCAGCTCCTCGACGAGCGCCATGAGCCGCTCGGACCCGCGGCGGACGATGCCGAGGTACGCGTTCTGCTGCGGGGTGAGGTTGCCCGCGTCCTCCTCCAGCATCTCCAGGTAGCCGGTGATCGAGGTGAGCGGCGTGCGGAGCTCGTGCGAGACGACGGCGACGAGCGAGTCGCGCAGCGCGGCCAGCTCCTCCGAGCGGCGCGCGTGATCGCGATCGATGCGGCCCGAGCGGCGCGCGAGCTCGAACTGCAGCGCGAGGAGGACGATGAGCAGCCCGGTGGCGGAGGCCCACAGGATGAGCCAGGAGCGGGTTTCGGGATACAGCGTCTTGGACTCGCGTGACAGGCGGCCGAGCTCTGCGTCGATGCGCTGCTCGAGCGTCGAGAAGTTCGTCCGCCCGCGCAGGTACTGGAACAGGAGCGGACGTATGCGCGCTCCCTCGGCCGCGTCGTGCGCGCCGACGGCGCGGTAGGCGGCCATGACGTCGGCGTTGTCGCCCTCGAGCACGGCGCTCTGCAGCTCCTGCGTCCGGATCTGCTGCCGTTCGAGGACCGCGGCGCGGTGGAGGTGGAGGCTGCCGACGATGCCCGCGCCGACGGCGAGCGCGAGCATGCAGGCGCTCAGCGTCAGGACGACGCGCTCACGCCGCCGCCGAAGCCACCGCCGCAGGTCGCCCCACATCGTGGCCAGCTTACGGTTCACGCCCGGCCCGCTGCCTAGACTGGACAGGGTGGCGGGACGGACGTACAAGACCGAGGCGGTCGTGCTCCGCTCCATTCGCTTCGGCGAGGCCGACCGCGTGCTGCACGTGTACACGCTCGACCGCGGCCGGGTCGGCGCGGTGGCGAAAGGGGTGCGGAAGACGACGTCGCGCTTCGGCGCGCGGCTCGAGCCGCTGTCGCATGTCGAGCTGATGCTGCATCAAGGGTCGGGAGAGCTCCAGACGGTGACGGGGGTGCACCTGCTGCGGCCGCACCGGGCGGCCCGTGAGGACTTTTACCGGCTCACGATTGGCCTGATTGGAGCAGAAGCGATGCTCCGGCTCTTCAGCGAGCAGGAGGCGAACCCGCGGGCCTTCACCGCCCTGACGCGGTTCCTCGACCTCCTGGACGAGGCGCCGCACGTCGCTCAGCGTCCGGCGCTCGACCCGCTCGCGCTCTCCTTCCAGCTGAAGCTCCTGTGGCTGTCCGGCTACCTGCCGCACCTGACGAGCTGCGCCGAGTGCGGCGCGGCGGACGCGACCCTCGTCGGCTACTCGCCGCGCGCCGGCGGCGCCGTGTGCGGCGCCTGCGCCGGGCAGACGGAGGCGCTCGGCCTCAGCCCCACGGGCATCCGCGCGATCGAGACGCTGCTCGCGAGCCCGCTCGCCGACGCCGGCGCCGTGGACATGAACGAGCGCTCGTCACGCGACGCGCTCCGCCTCGTGCAGGCGTCGTACGAGTACCACGGCGGCTTCCGCCTCAGAACACTCAGCGCGTGAGGCGCGACCTCGGCGACGGCTACGAGCTCGACGACGACCGCGACCGGGTCGACGTCGACGCCGTGCACGCGTATCTGTCCGAGGAGGCCTACTGGGCGCTCGGCCGTCCGCGGACGGAGGTGGAGCGGCTCGTGCGCGAGGCGCAGCGCGTCGTCGGCCTGTACAAGGACGGCGCGCAGGTCGGCTTCTGCCGCGCCACGACCGACGACATGTCGTTCGCGTACCTCGCCGACGTGTATGTGCTCGCCGAGCATCGCGGGCGCGGGCTCGGCGTCGAGCTCGTGCGCGAGATGGTGGACAACGGGCCGTACGCGGGCCGCGCGTGGCTCCTGCACACCCGCGACATGCACGGCCTGTACGCGAAGCTCGGGTTCGGCGTTCCCGGCGAGCGGGTTATGGAGCGGCCGCGAAGTTCGTGAAGCGCATCGAGCCGCCCTCGCACACCGACGTCGGGTTCTGAATCGGCGCGTCCAGCTTGCCGCCGCCCGGCGCGGTGACGAGGAGGACCGTCGCGACCGGCTGGCACGGCGATCCCGGTGCCTGGTTGTCGCCGGTGCCGGGGACATCCGGCGAGAAGCGCGCGTCCGACGTGGCCGCCTTGCCGTGCGCGAGCGAGATCTTCGCCGCCGTGCCCTGGTTCGGCTGCACCGACGGAGACGTCGGCAATGCGACGCCGGTGGTGCTGAGCAGCTGCACCTGCGGGATCCCGGACAGGTAGCACGGCGTCGGCCCGGTGTTCGTCAGCGTCAGCCGGTAGGTGATCTGCCCGGCGCCGGCGCTGCCGGGGACGCCCGCGAAGTCGCCCTGCAGGCTGGAGGCGGCGCACGCCGTCGTCGCCGTGTGCGGCGTGGTGGTCGTCGTCGCCGGCTTCGTCACCGTGACCGTGCGCACGTGCGTGACCGTGTTCGTGACCGTGACGGTCTTCGATCCGCCGCACCCGGCAAGGGCGACGACGGCGCCGACTGCGAGCGCGACGAGCCTCATGCCTTGGGAGTTCGCCACGGCTTCTCGAGGGCCTCCCCGAGCCAGCGGGCGACGCCGTCGAGTGGGAGCCGTTCCTGGGCGAGCGAGTCGCGGTCGCGGACGGTGACCGTTCCGTCCTCGAGCGTCTGGTCGTCGATCGTGAACGCGAAGGGCGTCCCGATCTCGTCCTGGCGGCGGTAGCGGCGGCCGATCTGGCCGCTGTCGTCGTACTCGACGACGTGCCGGCGCCGCAGCTCCTGGAAGAGCGCGTCGGCCTTCTCGGCCATGTCCGTGTTCTTGCCGATGAGCGGCAGGATCGCGGCCTTCACCGGCGCGATCGCAGGATGGAGCCGGAGGACGGTGCGCTCGCGGTCGGCGACGACCTCCTCGTCGTAGCCGTCGACGAGCATCGCCACGAAGATGCGCTCGATGCTGACGGCCGGCTCGATGACGTACGGCGTGTACCGCGTCCCGTCGTCGTCCACGAACTCGAGCTTCGTACCGGAGTGCTGCGTGTGCTGGGTGAGGTCGTAGTCGCCGCGGTTGGCGATGCCCTCGAGCTCGGACCAGCCGATGGGGTAGAGGTACTCGATGTCGGTCGTGCCGCTCGAGTAGTGCGAGCGCTCCTCGGCGCTGTGCTCGCGCTTGCGCAGCATGCTCTCGCGGAGCCCGTACTTCAGGTACCAGTCGTAGCGCGCGTCGACCCAGTAGCGGTACCACCGCTCCGCGTCGGCGGGCGGGACGAAGTACTCCATCTCCATCTGCTCGAACTCGCGCACGCGGAAGAGGAAGTTGCCCGGCGTGATCTCGTTGCGGAACGACTTGCCCGTCTGCGCGATGCCGAACGGCGGCTTGCGGCGCGCGAGCTGGAGGACGTTCTTGAAGTTGACGAAGATCCCCTGCGCCGTCTCCGGTCGCAGATAGGCGGTCGCGCTCGAGTCCTCGAGCGGCCCGACCTGCGTCTGGAACATGAGGTTGAACTGGCGAGCCTCGGTGAGGTCGCACTCCTTCCACTCGCCCGGGTGCTTCGACGGCTTGCGGCCGCAGGCCGACTGCTCCAGCTGGTCGGCGCGGAAGCGGAGCTTGCACGTGCGGCAGTCGACCAGCGGGTCGCTGAAGCCGCCGACGTGGCCCGACGCCTCCCACACGAGCGGATTGAGGATGACCGCCGAGTCGAGCGCGACGATGTCGTCCCGCTCCTGGACCATCGTCTGGAACCAGAGGGAGCGGATGTTGTTCTTCATGAGGACGCCGTAGTGGCCGTAGTCGTACGTCGAGCCCATCCCGCCGTAGATCTCGGAGGACGGGAAGACGAAGCCGCGCCGCCGCGAGAGCGAGACGATCTTGTCCATGGTGACGTCCACGGCCACGCGGTGAGACTAGCGGGCTAGGCTCCGGCCCATGCCGGTGACCCAGGTCGAGTTGCACGTGGTCTCCGACGCGACGGGAGAGACAGCGGCGCGGCTCGTGCAGGCGCTCGAAGCGCAGTTCCCGGACCAGGAGTTCGTGGAGATCCGGCACCCGCGCGTCGAGTCGGAGGACGACCTCCAGCTCGCGGTCAGCCGCATGCGCGGACGTCCTGCCGTCGTCGTGTACACGCTCGTCCAGCCGGAGCTGCGCGAGGCGATGCGCACGCTGTGCCGTCGCGCGCGACTGCACTACTGCGACGTGCTCGGCCACCCGATCGAGGCGGTCGCGCGCGTCTCCGGCATGGCGGCGAAGATGACGCCGGGCTCGCGCCCGCCGCTCAACTCGGCGTACTTCAAGCGCATGGAGGCGATCGAGTTCGCCGTGCGCTACGACGACGGCGTCGGCCGCGGCCTGCACGACGCCGACATCGTCCTCGTCGGCGTGTCGCGCACGTCGAAGACGCCGCTCTCGATCTACCTCGGCTATCTCGGGCACAAGGCGGCCAACGTCCCGGTGGTGAAAGGCATCGAGCCGCCGAAGGAGCTGTTCGAGGTCGACCGACGGAAGATCGTCGGGCTGACGATCGACCCGGACCGGCTGGCGGAGATCCGCCGCGCGCGCGTACGCACCATGGGCGGCGGCGCGCGCAACCGGCAGTACGCGGAGCTGCTGGAGATCTACGAGGAGCTCGAGCAGGCGAAGAGGCTCCACCGCCGGCTCGGCTGCCCCGTCATCGACATCTCGGAGCTGTCGATCGAGGAGACCGCGCACCGCGTGCTCCGGGAAGTGGAGGACCGGCGCAGTGAGAAATGAGAAGGGGCACGTCCCGCTTCGCTACTGGATCCTGTGGTGGTCGCTCATCGCGGTCGCCGATCTCGTCTTCTACGTCCTCCTGACGCCCATCTGGATCGGCCTGCGCGTGGTGGCATGGTT
>JAFALP010000262.1 GCA_019234175.1 Actinomycetota bacterium
TCGGACGTGTCCAAAGAAGTGCGGGCCAGCCTGACCAAACACCCTGATGTTGAGCGTCGTCACCGGCCGCGAGCTTGGGTCCCTGCGACCAACGCGACAGGGGTAAGGCCGACTCGCCGGGCCCCTCAGTCAAGACCTAACAGGAGCGGACGAAGCAATTCCTCTCAAAGATCCTGTAAATCGGGCATAGCTGAGCGCCCGGCGGGGCATCTAAGATTTCACTGTGACCACGGTCGTCGCAGCGGGGCGGCGCATTCTGCCGCGTGGTTGGACGGATTTCGCGGGGCAGCTCGCGATCTGGTTCGGCTTCTACTTCGCCTACCTGGGCGCGCGCAGCCTTGCCGACCGCAACCCCGCGCAGGCCTTCTGGAACGGCTGGCGCGTCATCACCTTCGAGCAGCGGACGACGCACGACGTCGTCGAGACGACGACGCAGAGCATCGCCACCTCCTCGCACTGGCTGCTGACCGCCGCCGCGTGGACGTACTGGAACTCCGAGTTCACCGTCGTCGGCCTCGCGCTGCTGTGGGTCTACCTGCGCCACAACGACCGGTTCATCCGCTTCCGGAACACGGTGCTGCTCGCGAACATCATCGGCCTCGTCGGCTACATCACCTGGCCGACGGCCCCGCCGTGGATGTACCCGAGCCTGTTCACGAGCGGCGTGAACCACTCGAACGGGCTCCTCGCCGCGCTGGCGAACCCGTACGCGGCCATGCCGAGCCTCCATTCCGCCGACGCGCTCATCGTCGCGTTCTTCCTCGTCTCCGCCTGCAAGCACTGGTGGGCGAAGGTGCTCTGGGCCCTGTGGCCGGTCTGGGTCTGGTTCTGCGTCCTCGCGACGGCGAACCATTTCCTGCTCGACGTCCTCGCCGGGATCGCGGTCGGCATCGTCTCCCTCTGGACGGTTCGGAAGGCCGCGCGGGCCTATCCGATCATCGCAAGCCTGCTATAGTCGCGGCATAGCAAGTTTGCGATTGGAAACCGCTCCGGGCCGGTTCAAGCAGGGCTATACGACCGGTGCCCGCTCGCTGGCGACCCGCGCGGTCACGCGCCTCGCCGGCACCCGCGTGACGCCGAACACGCTCACCGCCACCGGGGTCTCGCTCTGCCTCGCCGCGGCGGTGATCGTCCCCTTCGAGGATCGCAACACGATCCTCTTCTACTGGCTCGGCGCCGGCGTCTTCGTCGTCGGCTCCGTGCTCGACATCCTCGACGGCGCGCTCGCACGCGCCGGGGGGAAGACGACGCCGTTCGGCGCGTTCCTCGACTCCACCACCGACCGCGTCGGCGAGGGCGCGATGCTCTCGGCGATCGCGCTCGTGTTCGCGCGGTCCGGCAACGACACGGCGGTCGTCTTCACCGTCGCCGCCACCGCGGGCTCGTTCCTCGTCCCGTATGCACGGGCGAAGGCCGAGGCGCTCGGGCTGCGCGGCGACGTCGGCCTCGGCTCCCGCGCGGAGCGCGTCGTCGTCATCACCGCCGGGCTCGTCCTCGCTCCCTGGGGCGGCCTCGAGTGGGCGATCCTGCTGCTCGCCGTGACCGCATGGCTCACGGTGCTGCAGCGCATCCTGCACGTCCGCAAGCAACTGAATCACGGAGGACCAGATGTCTGATTCCAACGGCAAGGTGCGCGTCGCCATCATCGGCGTCGGCAACTGCGCCAACTCCCTCCTGCAGGGAGTCGAGTACTACAAGAACGCTGCGGACGACGAGTTCGTCCCCGGCCTCATGCACGTGAACCTCGGCGGCTACCACATCAGCGACATCGAGTTCACGGCTGCGTTCGACGTCGTCAAGGGCAAGGTCGGCGAGGATCTCGCCGACGCCATCTGGGCGCATCCGAACGACACCATCAAGTTCGCCGACGTGCCGAAGACGGGCATCACCGTCTCGCGCGGCATGACGCACGACGGCCTCGGCAAGTACCTCTCCCAGGTCGTCGAGAAGGCGCCGGGCGAGACCGCCGACATCGTCGGGATCCTCAAGTCGACGAACACGGATGTCGTCGTCAACTACCTGCCCGTCGGGTCGGAGATGGCGACGAAGTGGTACGTCGAGCAGATCCTCGAGGCCGGCTGCGCGATGGTGAACTGCATGCCGGTCTTCATCGCGCGCGAGGACTACTGGAACAAGCGCTTCCAGGACGCCGGCGTGCCGATCATCGGCGACGACATCAAGTCGCAGGTTGGCGCGACGATCACGCACCGCGTGCTGACGTCGCTCTTCCGCGAGCGAGGCGTGCATCTCGACAAGACGATGCAGCTGAACGTGGGCGGCAACTCGGACTTCCTCAACATGCTCGAGCGTGAGCGTCTCGAGTCGAAGAAGATCTCGAAGACGAACGCGGTCACGTCGATGCTCGACTACGACCTCGGCGAGGGGAACGTCCACGTCGGTCCGTCCGACTACGTGCCGTGGCTGACCGACCGCAAGTGGGC
>JAFALP010000361.1 GCA_019234175.1 Actinomycetota bacterium
TGGAACGGCGGCATCAGCTTCGGCGGCGTCGTCGCGTTCGTCTTCGCCGACCTGCTCATCCTCCCGATCCTCGACATCGACCGGCGCTACTACGGAAAGCGCATGACCGCGTTCATCTTCGCCACCTTCTATGCGGCAATGGCGGCGGCCGGGCTTGTCGTCGAGTACCTCTTCAAGGGCCTCGGCATCGAGCGCACCGCGCGCAACGCGAAGGTGATGCAGGCGTCGGTGACCTGGAACTCCACCACGTTCCTGAACATCGTCTTTCTCGCGCTCGCCGCCGTGCTCCTCTGGCGGTCCTTCCGCCGCGGCGGCGGCTGGGAGATGCTGAAGATGATGTGAGCGAGTGCGGGCGGAGGGACTCGAACCCCCAAGAGCTCTCGCTCAATGGCTCCTAAGGCCATCGCGTTTGCCAGTTCCGCCACGCCCGCTCGCGCGCGCGTCTAACGGTACTCGGCGCGCACCGTCCCCAACAGCGTCCCGCCGTGGACGGGCGCGCCGTCGCGATGGAGCACGTCCACCTCGAAGCCGGGGTAGCGAAGCCGGAAGCGGCCCTCGCGCCAGTCCTTCACATTGGCCGAATCGGACATGGCCCGACGGAACGGGTAGGTGGGCATGTGCGTGCGATCGCCGCGGACGTTCCGCCCGTCGAGATGCCTCACGGCGACGCGGAAGCCCTCGACGGCGTTGATCCGCCGTTCAACCGAATGCACCGTCGCCACTCGCCGAATCGTCTCACGTCAACGGGGACCGTTCTATAGTCCCACCTCGTGCCAGGAATGCGACCCGAGGGCGTCTACGAGCTCACCGGCGCCGCAGATCCCCGCATCTCTCCGGACGGAACGCGCGTCGCGTACGTCGTCTGGTGGATCGACGGGGACGCGAACGCGTATCGCAGCGCCATCTGGACCGCGCCGATCGACGGCTCGAGCGAGCCGACCCGTTTCACGTCGGGCGAGAAGCGAGACGGGACGCCGCGCTGGTCGCCGGACGGGAAGTGGCTCGCGTTCGTCTCCAACCGCGGCTCCGACGACAAGACGCCGGGGAACATCTACGTCATTCCCGCCGAGGGTGGCGAGGCGCGCAAGCTCACCGACCTGAAGGAGAGCGCCGAGAAGATGGCGTGGTCGCCCGACTCGACGCGCATCGCCTTCTCGTCCCGCGTTCGCGACGAGGCATACGACGAAGAGGACGACCGGAAGCGGAAGCCGCGGCGCCTGACACGGCTCTTCTACAAGCTCGACAGCGTCGGCTGGACGACCGACCGGCGCACGCACCTCTTCGTCGTCGACGTCGACGGCGAGAGCGAGGCGCGACAGATCACCGACGGCGACAGCGAGGACGGCGAGCCCTGCTGGACGCCAGACGGCACGCGCATCGTCTTCCCCTCGCTCCGCGGCGAGCGCTGGGACATCGACCTCGTCGGGCGCCTGTACTCCGTCGACGCGAATGGCGGCAAGCCGCAGCAGCTGACCGGCGACGGGGTGACCTTCGATACCCCCGCCTTCTCACCCGACGGCTCGATGCTCGCGGCGCGGTACCAACTGGAGGACGGGACCTTCCCCCACCACGGCCAGATCGCGGTGATGAATCCCGACGGCTCGGATCTGCGGCTGCTGACGGCATCGCTCGACCGCCAGTGCACGCCGTACCCGGAGTTCCGCGAGCCCGTGTGGGACGACGGGCGCATCGTGTTCTCGCTCGAGGAAGGCGGCAACGTGCACGTGTACGCGGTCGCCGCCGACGGGTCGTCCGCTCCCGAGCTCCTGCTCGGAGGCGAGCGCGTGATGTCGGCCTACGACGTGCGCGAAGGGACGGTCGTCTACACGGCGACGACGCACACGACGTTGCGCGAGCTGTACGTCGACGATCGCAGGGTGACGAACCTCACCGGCGAGCGCACGTACTGCGAGGCCGAGCGATTCACGGCGATCTCGAAGGACGGCACCGAGGTGGATGCCTGGCTCGTGCGGCCGGACGGCTTCGAGGCGGAGAAGAAATACCCGGTGCTGTTGAACGTGCACGGCGGCCCGTTCTCGCAGTACGGCACCGGCTTCTTCGACGAGTTCCAGGTGTACGCGGGCGCCGGCTACGCGGTGCTGTTCTCGAACCCGCGCGGCGGCTCCGGCTACAGCGAGGAGTGGAGCCGCGCCATCCGCGGCCCCATCGAGGGCGGCCCCGGCTGGGGCACCGTCGACTACGAGGACGTGCTCGGCGTCGTCGACACGGCGCTCGAGACGTTCGAGTTCCTCGACGGGGACCGGCTCGGCATCATCGGCGGTTCGTACGGCGGCTTCATGACGTCGTGGACGATCTCGCACGACAACCGCTTCAAGGCGGCCGTGTCGGAGCGCGCGGTCAACGAGATGGGAAGCGCCTTCGGATCGAGCGACCTCTTCTGGGTGTTCGAGCAGCAGTTCGGCGGCCAGTGGTACGACTACCGCGACGAGTGGCTCGACCGCTCGCCGGCGACGTACGCGAAGAACATCGAGACGCCGGTGCTCGTCCTCCACTCCGAGAACGACCTGCGCTGCAACATCGAGCAGGGCGAGCATCTCTTCACCATGCTCCGCCTCATGGGCAAGGAGGTGGAGATGCTCCGCTTCCCGGCCGAGAGCCACGAGCTCACGCGCAGCGGGTCACCACTCCATCGCGTGCAGCGGTTCGAAGCAGTCTTGGAGTGGTTCGACCGGTACCTGAAGCCCTAGCGGCTACCACTGGTCCCAGTGGACCATGCTGTCGAGCGGCTTGCGCTTGCCCGGCTTGAAGTCGGTCCCGATCGTGTAGGCGACCGGGATGAGGGCGACCTGGGTCACTTCGTCGTACGGGATGCCGAGGATCTCCGCCGCCTCGCGCTCGTGCATGAGGTGGAACGTCGTCCACACCGTCCCGAGGCCGCGTGACCGGGCGGCGAGCATGAAGGACCACGCCGCGGGGACGATCGACCCGAACATCGACGCGACGAGCGGGTTCGACTTGCCCTCGTAGCGGCCGACGACGCACGGGATGACGTGCACCGGCACCTCATGGATGTGGTCGGCAAGGTGGACGACCGCGTCCCCGATCTTCGCGAGCTGGCCCTCCCGTGGCCCGCCGCCGCGGTCGAGGTACGGGAACGCCACCTCGCGCCAGAGCTCGCCGAGGGCGGCCCGCTTCTCCGGGTCGGTGACGACGACGAAGTGCCAGTTCTGCGAATAGCTCGCCGTCGGCGCCTGCTGGGCGAGCCGGAGGCACTCCTCCAGCACCTCGCGCTCGACCGGCCTGGTGAGGTCGAGCCGCTTCCGCACGGCCCGGGTGGTCGAGAGGAGCTCGTCAGGCGTCAGCTCGAGCATCCGCGCAACCTACTCGTTTTGGAGGATGGGGCCGGACCATAGATCGGAGGGCGAAGTCAGCATCTGGACGGATGGCAACACCCGGTCCCGTGACGATGGTGAGACCATGCTTCTGCGGCACGAGACGATTCTGTGCGTCGACGACGACCCCGGCGTCCGCAAGGCGATCAGGCGCATGCTCGTCGACGCGGGGCACACCTGCGAGACGGCCGGCGACGTCTGCGAGGCGCGGCGCCTGCTGGCGCGCGACCGGTATTCCATCGTCCTCTGCGACATCGGCCTCCCGGGCGAATCCGGCCTCGACCTCCTGGCCGAGCTCGGTCACGAGCCGGGCATCGCCACCGTGATGGTGACCGGGAGCACCGAGCCGGGCACGGCGGGGCTCGCACTCGAGCTGGGAGCCACCGGCTACGTCACCAAGCCCTTCGGCCCGGACGAGCTGCTCATCAACGTCGACACGGCCGCGCGGCGGCGGCGCAAGGACGAGGCCGTGAACGAAGAGCTCCGCCTGGCCTACGCCGAGACGGTGAAACGGCTCGGCCGCGCCATGGAGTACCACGACGGCGAGACCGGCGCCCACCTCGAGCGGGTCGGCGACGCCGCCGCTGCGATCGCCCGCGAGCTCGGCCTGCCCGCGGTGGTGAGCGAACGCATCGCGCTCGCGAGCCCGTTGCACGACATCGGCAAGATCGCCATCTCCGAGCGGCTCCTGCGCAAGCGCGGCCCGCTCTCCCGCTGCGAGCGCCTCGAGATGGAGCGCCACACCGAGGTCGGCCACGACCTCCTCGCCGGCTCGGGAAACGAGCTGCTCGAGCTCGCCGCCACGATCGCGTGGACGCACCACGAGCGCTGGGACGGCACCGGCTATCCACGGCGGCTCGCGGGCGAGGACATCCCGGTCGCCGGCCGCATCGTCGCCGTCGCCGACGTCTACGACGCGCTCACGAGCGACCGGCCGTACCGCCGTGCGTGGCTGCGCGAGGACGCATTCGACTTCATCCGCACCGAGGCGGAAGCGGCGTTCGACCCCGCGGTCGTCGACGCCTTCGAGCACCTGCTCTTCCGGACGCGGAGGTCGGCGGCATGAACGCGCCGCGCGTCGACCCGGCCACGATCACCTGCGTCCTCGCGGACGACCATCCTCCGATCATCGACTCCGTCGCCCGCCATCTGACGGCGATGGGCTTCTCCGTGGTGGCCACGGCACACGACGGCGAGCAGGCGCTCGCGGCGCTGGTGCAGCGCCGGCCGAGCGTCTGCATCGCCGACGTGCGCATGCCGCGAATCGACGGCGTCGAGCTGGCCCGCCGGGCGGCGGCCGCCGCCCCGGAGACCGCGGTCCTCCTCTACTCCGGCTTCTCCGACCGCTCGCTCATGAACGACGCCCTCGATGCCGGCGCACGCGGCTTCGCGCTGAAGGACGCGCCGCTCGGCGATCTCGTGCGCGCGATCGAGCTCGTCGCCGCCGGGAATCTCTACGTCGATCCCGTTCTCGCCGCGTCCCTGGCGCGACCGCAGGCGGACGAGTCGAAAGGCCTGACCACGCGTGAGCGCGAAGTCCTGCGCCTCCTGGCCGCGGGCGACACCTACGGCGAAATCGGCGCCGCGCTCTTCCTCTCCCCGGACACCGTGCGCACCCATGCGCACCACGCGATGACGAAGCTGGGGACGCGGACGCGGACGCAGGCGGTCGCGGTCGCGCTCCGCACCGGCCTCATCGGCTAGCTACTTTTTGTCCGCATGGCGCTGCGGTGCTACGTCGCCGACGACCATCCGGCCATCGTCGACTCGGTTGCCCGGTTCCTCGCGGGCGAGGAGGACATCGAGGTCGGCGGGACGAGCAGGAACGGCACGGACGCGCTCGCGCGCATCGAGGAGCTCTCGCCCGACGTCGCCGTCGTCGACGTGCAGATGCCCGGCATCGGCGGCATCGAGCTCGCCCGCAGGCTGAGTGCCGACGAGGTCGGCACGGGCGTCATCCTGTACACCGGGTACGGCGACCGCGCGCTCGTCGTCGACGCGATCGACGCCGGCGCCGCCGGCTTCGTCCTGAAGGAGTCGCCGCTCTCCGATCTGCTCCGGGCCGTGCGGCTCGTCGCCGAGGGCCGCACCTATGTCGATCCGGTGCTCGCCGGCGTGCTCGCGTCACCGGAGGCGACCTCCCGGATCCCGGGCATCACGAAGCGGGAGCAGGAAGTGCTGCGCCTCCTCGCCGACGGCATGCGGAACGAGCAGGTGGCGGAGACGCTCTCCATCTCGCCGCTGACCGTCCGGACGCACATCGAGAAGGCGATGGCGAAGCTCGAGGCGGACACGCGCACGCAGGCGGTGGCGAACGCCCTCCGCATGTCGCTCATCGAGTAGATGGCCCGCTCCTTCCGCGAGCTCGCGCACGACCTGAACAACGCGCTCCTGCCGTTGCGCGCCTACGGAGAGCTGGCGCTGCGCAAGATCGACCGCGGCGACGATCCGCGCGAGGAGGTCGAGCAGATGCTGGCGGCGGCTGCGAATGCGGGCCGCATCGTGGACGAGCTCCGGGGCGAGTCCCGCCGCCGGCGCGTGCTCGTGCTCGAAGACGACGAGACGGTCCGCGAGTCGATCCTCCGCCTCCTGGAGATGTCCGGGTACGAGGCCGTGCCCGCCGCCGACCTGGAGCAGGCGGCGGCAGCCGGCCGAGTGGACCTCGTGCTCGCCGACCTCAGCGTCCGCGCGACTCGAGAGCGCATCTCCGAGATCTGTCCCGGAGCGCCTGCGATCTTCATGTCCGGTTCGGTTCCACCGGACGGCATTCCGCCCGAACGCTTCCTGGCGAAGCCGTTCGGGCTGCAGGAGCTCGAGGACGCCGTGGCCGGAGCGCTGCGCTAGCTGTAGTTCCTAAGCACGTTGGTTCATCCGGGCCGCCTTGGAGGCTGAGCGCTGTCGAGGCAGCTCAGTCGAGAGGAGACCCGGATGAAGCTTCACGGTAATGCGGCGCTCAGCTGGAGTGGGCGGCGGTTGCTGGCCGAGCGGGTGGTTGTCGAGGGCTGGACCGTGACCGCGGCGGCCGAGGCGGCCGCGGTCAGCGTGCGCTGTGCGCGCAAGTGGGTGGGCCGCTACCGCGCGGCTGGCGAGAGCGGCCTGTTGGATCGCTCATCGGCGCCACGTCGCGTCGCCAACCGCACCCCAGCCGACCGGGTGGCGGTGATCGTGCTGCTTCGCCAGCTGCGGATGACAGCGGCCGAGATCGCCGAGACGCTTGCGATGCCGCTCTCAACCGTCTCGGTCGTCCTCAAGCGGCACGGCATGGGCAAGCTCGGCAGGATCGGGCTCGAGCAGCCGGTGCGGTACGAGCGCTCGCGACCGGGCGAGCTCGTGCACGTCGATGTCAAGAAACTCGGCCGCATCCAAGGAGGCGCCGGCAAGCGCGTCCGGGGTGGCGGACTCAACCACTACCAGCCGACCTTCACCGACAACCACGGTCATCGCCGCACAACCGTCGGCTGGGAGTACGTGCACATCGCCATCGACGACCACAGCAGGCTCGCCTACGCAGAGGTCCTGCCCGACGAGACGGCGGCAACCGCGATCGGCTTCCTCCGCCGCGCCGTCACCTTCTTTGCACGCTACGGCATCACCGTCGAGCGCGTGCTAACAGACAACGGCTCCGCCTACCGCGCAACCATCCACGCGCTCGCATGCCGAGCCCTCCGCATCCGACACATCCGCACCCGGCCACGCCACCCGCAGACCAACGGCAAGGCCGAGCGCTTCATCCGCACCCTCATCAACGGCTGGGCCTACGGCGCCATCTACGCCTCAAGCAACGAACGCACCGCCGCCCTTGACGGCTGGCTCTGGCACTACAACCATCGACGCCGACACTCAGCACTCGGCCAC
>JAFALP010000034.1 GCA_019234175.1 Actinomycetota bacterium
GCTTCCCGCAGGGCGTCGACCTCATCCCCCACGCGAACATCTCCAACCGCTACGACCCCGGCGAATGGGAGGGGCAGGCGCGGCAGACCGCGCTCAGCCTGCAGCACTGGACGATCGGCATCGCGCTGGCGGCGATGCTCGTCATGGCAGCTCTGTTCATCCGCCGACGTTTGGGCGCGCGCCGCATCGCCGCCGCCTACGGACAGATCGAGAGCATCCACGCTCCCGACGCAACGGAGCCCGGCCTCGGCGGTTGAGCCGCCGCCGAGGAACGCTCCCGCGAAGCGGGACCCTCTCTCTCAGCTGGCGCCGAGCAGTGCGAGCGCGGTGTCGCGTGCTGCGGCGTCCAGCCGTTCGGCGAGGAAGCTGAGCACGTCCTTGATGGAGACGATGCCGACGAGGTTGCCGCCTTCGACCACCGGCAGGTGACGGAGGTTACGCTCGCCCATCAGCTGCGCCGCGTCGAGGATGCCGTCGTCGGCGGTGATCGTCAGCGGCGAGGGCGTCATCACGTCGCGCAGGTAGGCCGTTCCGAATGCCGAGTTCGCGCCGGCGAGCTTCAGGACGTCGCGCTCGGTGAAGATCCCGACCGGGACGCTCCCGTCGACGACGACGACGGAGCCGACCTTCGCGTCCAGCATCAGGCGGATGGCGTCCGCGGCCGTCTGGTCCGGTGTCGCCGTCACGCGCTTCACGCGCATCACCCCGCCGATGTGCATCCCGACCTCCCGTGTGGATTGGTGACAAAGCGCACGATACTTCACTCGGCCACCGCTGTGTGTTTAGGATCGAGCCCGGATCGACGAACTGGGGAGGGTTCGGCATGGCGGGAGTCACGTTCGATCGGGTCACGAAGACCTATCCCGACGGGACCACGGCCGTCAACGACCTGAATCTGGAGATCGAGGACGGGGAGTTCATGGTCCTGGTCGGGCCGTCGGGATGCGGGAAGACGACGGCGCTCCGCATGGTCGCCGGACTGGAGGACATCTCCAGCGGCGTCCTCAAGATCGGCGACCGGGTGGTCAACCACGTCCCCTCGCGGGACCGCGACATCGCCATGGTGTTCCAGAGCTATGCGCTCTATCCGCACCTGTCGGTGTACGACAACATCGCGTTCGGCCTCAAGATCAAGAAGCTGCCGAAGAGCGAGATCGAGAAGCGGGTGGCGAACGCCGCGCGCATCCTCGGGCTCGAGCCGTTCCTGAAGCGGAAGCCGCGGGCGCTGTCCGGTGGCCAGCGGCAGCGCGTGGCGATGGGCCGCGCCATCGTCCGCGAGCCGGCCGCGTTCCTCATGGACGAGCCGCTCTCCAACCTCGACGCGAAGCTGCGGGTGCAGATGCGCGCCGAGATCGCCGGCCTCCAGCACGACCTGGGCGTGACGACGATCTACGTCACCCACGACCAGGTGGAGGCGATGACGATGGGCGACCGCGTCGCGGTCATGCGCAAGGGCGAGCTGCAGCAGGTCGCCGACCCGCAGACGCTCTACGACCGGCCCGTCAACCTCTTCGTCGGCGGCTTCATCGGCAGCCCGGCGATGAACATGGTCGAGGCGACCCTCGAGCGCCAGAACGGCGGCTACGTCGCCAAGGTGGGCGAGCAGACGGTCGCGATCGAGTCGGCGGAGGTCCAGGCGCGGCCGGGCCTCGCCGCGTACGACGGCAAGGACATCATCCTCGGCATCCGCCCGGAGGATCTCGAGGACGCCTCGCTCGCCTCCGGCTCGACGGGCGCGACGCATCTGAAGGGCCAGGCCGAGCTGACGGAGGCGCTCGGCTCGGAGATCATGGTGCACTTCTCCATCAAGGCGAAGCACGCGACGACGGAAGACGTCCGCGAGCTCGCCGAGGACGTCGGCGACGAACGCGCCGTCGACGAGGCCGCGTCGAGCGACACCGCGACGCTCGTCGGCCGCTTCGGCGCGCGCTCGCGCGTCCGTCCCGGCCAGCCGATCGAGGTCGCCGTCGACACGCGCTCGCTCCACTTCTTCGATCCGCAGACGGGTTTGGGAATCTACGACGCACAAGGCAGCACGAAAGGAGCCGCATGACTCGTACTCGCCTCGTGGTCGTCGCCGCCGCAGCGGCCGCGACCGCGCTGCTCGTCACCGGCCTGGCAGGGGCCAAGACGAGCGCCGTGAAGGGGACCATCACCTTCGACGGCATCTGGACCTCGTCGTCCGGCCAGGTGCAGTTCCAGGACGTGATCAACGCCTTCGAGAAGGCCAATCCGGGCGTCAAGGTCAACTACAAGCCGGTCGGCAACAACCTTCCGACGGTGCTCGCGACGGCCGTCGCCGGCGGTCATCCGCCCGACATGGCCGACATCGCGCAGCCAGGCACGATCGCGCAGTTCGCGAAGGAGGGCAAGCTGAAGCCGATCACGTACGCGTCGTCGGTGATCAGCCAGAACTTCGCACCGGCGTGGAAGCAGCTCGGCACGTTCGACGGCAAGCTGTACGCGCTCGTCTTCAAGGCTGCCAACAAGAGCCTCATCTGGTACAACGTCCCGGCCTTCAAGACCGCGGGCGTGAAGCCGCCGACGACGTTCTCGCAGCTGCTGAAGGACGCGCAGACGATCAAGGCTTCGGGAACGCCTGCGTACTCGATCGGCGGGTCCGACGGTTGGACCCTCACCGACATGTTCGAGAACATCTATCTCCGGACGTTCGGGCCGGCGAAGTACGACCTTCTGAGCCAGCACAAGATCAAGTGGACCGATCCGTCGGTCACGACCGCGCTGAAGACGATGGCGAAGATCGTCGGCGACACGTCCAACATCGCCGGCGGCACGAGCGGCGCGCTTCAGTACGGGTTCAACGACTCCGTCACGAACGCGTTCAGCTCTCCGCCGAAGGCGGCGATGGTGTTCGAGGCCGACTTCGTGGGCGGCGTCATCACGTCGTCGACGAAGGCCAAGGCGGGGACGGGGTTCAACACGTTCACGTGGCCGTCGATCACGCCCGGCCCTGACGCGTCCGCGGTCGAGATCGCGGGCGACCTCTTCGTCACCTTCCGCGACAACCCGGCGATCGAGGCGTTCGTGAAGTACCTCGCCACGCCGCAGGCGGCGGAGATCTGGGCGAAGCAGGGCGGCTTCGGGACCGGCAACAAGAACGTGCCGGCGAGCATCTATCCCGATCCGATCACCCGCGCCAGCGAGGCGCCGATCCTGACGGCGAAGTCGGTCGTGTTCGACATGTCCGACAACCAGCCGCCGGCCTTCGGCGCGACCACCGGCCAGGGTGAGTGGGGGCTCTTCCAGACGTTCCTGAAGAACCCGAAGGACGTCACCGGAGTCCAGAAGCAGCTCGAGGCCGCCGCAGCAGCGGCATACAAGAAGTAGTGAGCGCTGGGGGGATCACCGCGGAGCCGCCCGTCGTGGCGGCTCCGCCCCCCTCCTCCGAGCCGGGCCAGCTCGGCCGGTACCTCGTGGGCGCGTTCTTCCTCGCGCCGGCCCTGTTCATGCTCGGCGTGTGGATGGTCTATCCGGCCGTCTACACGATCATCCGCAGCTTCTTCAGCCCGACCGGCTTCATCGGCCACTGGGTCGGGCTCGCGAACTACAAGACGATCTTCACGACGTCGACCTTCACGACGGCGATCAAGAACAACGCCATCTGGGTCGCGGTCGTGCCGGCGATGGTGACGGCCGTCGGCCTCGTCTTCGCCGTGCTCACCGAGCGCGTGCGCTGGGCGGTCGCCTTCAAGACGGCGGTCTTCCTGCCGATGGCGATCTCCGCGTTCGCGACCGGCGTGACGTGGCGGATCATGTACCAGCAGGATCCGGGCCTCGGCGCGATCAACGCGCTCGGCAAGACCATCTCCGGCGTCTTCAGCCCGGCGGGGCCGCTGCAATCGGCGCTCCCGTCCACGCCGTCGCTGCAGACACAGGGCGGCGGGATGATCCTGAAGACGCCCTTGCATCCCGGCGGTGTGGCGCTGCTCGGCCTCACCGGCATCCCG
>JAFALP010000060.1 GCA_019234175.1 Actinomycetota bacterium
GTCGCCGCAGCGACGACGGGTGCGATGCTCACATTCGTCCTGCCGGTGACGCTGCCTGCCCCGAACTCGGCCATCCCCGACCGGCTCGAGGGATGGGGCCTCGCCGCCGGCGTCGGCATCACCGCGGTCATGCTCCTATGGCCGGCGCGGCGCCGCAGGGACCTGCGCAAGGCGGCCGCAGGGACGTTGCGGACGGTCGCGGACTTCATGGAGGCGCCGCGAGCGGAGCTCGCCGTGCGCGCCGACTCGACGCGCAAGGCCGTGGACGACCTCGGCCGCGCGTTCCTCGGCTCGCAGCACCGCCCCACGGGCCCGGAGGCGCCCACCGCCGCGCTGTCGTCGCTGCCGGACGAGCTCGACTGGCTCATCTCGTTCCTGAGCGTGGACGCGATCGAACGCACCACGCCGGAGTCGGAGGAGGCGCTCGCCGCCAGCGCGTCGGTGCTGCGGGCCGGCGCCGACCGGCTGGACGGCGACGCCGACGCACGACCCGACTTCGCCCGGCTCGACGCCGCTCGGAGCGCCGTCGCGCGCGCCGTGCTGCTGCAGCTCGCGGATCTCTCCGACCTCGACGCGCTCGACCCGTCGTTCCGCATCCGCGCGCTGACGTACTCGGCGCGCCAGGTCGCCTCCTACGCGCTCATCGCATCGGGCGGCGAGGCGCCCGACCTGGACGAGATCGACATCGCGCCGGCACCCTCGGCGCGCGGCGCGCTGCGGGCGGCGGAGCAGCTCGCCGTCGAGCACGCGAGCATCGGGTCGGTCTGGCTCCAGAACAGCCTGCGCGGCGCCGCCGGCCTCGCCATCGCCGTCTTCATCGCGCAGAAGACCGGGCTCCAGCACGGGTTCTGGGTCGTGCTTGGAACACTGTCCGTGCTGCGCTCGAACGCGCTCGGCACGGGGTGGTCGATCCTCAGCGCGCTCGCGGGGACCGCCGTCGGTCTCGTCGTCGGCGCGCTGCTCGTCATCGGCATCGGGACGCACGAGACCGTTTTGTGGGCGGTCCTCCCGTTCGCGATCGTGCTCGCCGCCTATGCGCCGCGCGCGATCTCGTTCGCCGCCGGCCAGGCCGGCTTCACCGTCGTGCTCTTCATCCTGTTCAACATCATCCAGCCCGTTGGCTGGCGCGTCGGCGTCGTGCGCCTCGAGGACGTCGCCATCGGGTTCGGCATCAGCCTCGGCGTCGGCCTCCTCTTCTGGCCGCGCGGCGCAGGAGCGCTGCTTCGACGCAATCTCGCGAGTGCATACGGCGCCGCGGCCGACTACGTCGTCGCGACGACGCGCAACCTCATCGGCGAGGCCGACGACGGCGCGCGCGCTGCACGTGCCGCCGACGGCGCGCTGCACCGGCTCGACGACGCGTTCCGCCAGTACCTCACCGAGCGCTCGGCGACGGAGTTCAACCTCGAGGACGTCGCCGGCCTCGTCGGCGCCGCCTCCCGCGTGCGTCGCGCAGCGCAGTCGCTGGAGTCGCTCGCCCGGATGGCAGGCAAGAGCGGCCGGCTCGGCGATTGCGGACGGAACCTCGACGGCGAGCTGAACGCGCTCCATTCGTGGTTCGTCTCGCTCGGGTATGCGCTGGAGAACGTCCGCCCCGTGCCGCCGCCGCACGTCCGCGACGCCGACGGCCGCGCGCGGCTCGTCGAGTGCGTGCGCGCCGGCGCGCGCAGCCACGACAAGGCGACGCTGCACGCGGCGTTCCTGCTCCTCGCCGCGAGCCAGCACCTCGACAACCTCTACCGCCTCGAGGGGCGTCTGCAGGAGCGCGTCAACACGGCCCGCGCGGCGTCGCCGTTCGAGACCGCTGCGTGGGTTCCGCGCGCTCTACGCTCCCCGTCGTGAGTGCGGACGCGTACAAGCGCGCGGCGGCCGAGCATGGGGCGGCCCTCGTCGAGGACGGCATGCGCGTCGGGCTCGGCACGGGGACGACGGTCGCGTTCCTCCTCCCGGCGCTCGCCGCTCGAAGGCTCGACATCGTGTGCGTGGCGACGTCGGTGGAGACCGAGCGCGCGGCGCGCGAGCTCGGCCTGGACGTGCGCGCGTTCGACGAGCTCGACAGGCTCGACATCGCGCTGGACGGCGCCGACCAGGTCGCACCGTCCGGATGGATCGTGAAGGGCGGCGGCGGCGCCCACACGCGCGAGAAGATCGTCGCCGCCGCAGCCGACCGCTTCGTCGTCCTCGTTTCGCCCGAGAAGCTCGTGGACGAGGTGCACGCGCCGGTCCCGCTCGAGCTCGTGCCGTTCGGGCTCCTCGCGACCCTGCGCGCCCTCGGGGAGGCCCGCGTGCGCGGCATCCCCCGGAGCCCCGACGGCGGCGTCATCGCGGACTATCTCGGCGAGGTCGGCGATCCCCGAGGGCTCGCCGACCGCCTCGCCCGGACGCCCGGCGTGGTCGATCACGGCCTGTTCCCGCCCGAGCTCCTCTCCGAGGTCGTCGTGGGAGAGGAATCGGGCGTTCGCACGATTGGCTTCTAGCCGCTTCGGGGATCCATGGTCCGCGGTAAACGACAAAGCCGTCACCTCGATTGCGTGCTCCCGGTGCCGGACGCCGTTGTTGATCTTCCCGTGGCGGATGCGGGACGAGGCCGAGGAAATGCCGACGAGCATCCTCACGGTCCTCGTCGCCGACTCCTCGGGGCGCTTCACGTGCCCGGCCTGCGAGACCGCCGCGACCCTGAAGTAGCCCATGCTATGAGAACATATGTTCGTGTCGGGAGCGACGATCCTGCACGCGGACATGGACGCGTTCTTCGCGTCCGTCGAGCAGCGTGACCAGCCGAGGCTCCGCGGCCGGCCGGTGATCGTCGGGGGCGGCGTCGTGCTCGCCGCCAGCTACGAGGCGAAGGCGTACGGGATCCGCACGGCGATGGGCGGACGGCAGGCCCGGCGGCTCTGCCCGCACGCGATCGTCGTCCCGCCGCGCATGTCCGCGTACTCGGAGGCGAGCAAGGCCGTGTTCCGCGTCTTCGAGGACACGACGCCCCTCGTCGAGGGCCTGTCCATCGACGAGGCGTTCCTCGACGTGCGTGGCATGGAGCGAAGCGTCGGGACGCCGACCGAGATCGCGGAGCGGCTGCGGCGCCGCGTGCACGAGGACGTCGGCCTTCCCGTCACGGTCGGCATCGCGCGGACGAAGTTCCTCGCCAAGGTCGCGAGCGCCTCGGCGAAGCCGGACGGGCTCCTGCTCGTCCCGCCCGAGGATGAGCTCGCGTTCCTCCATCCGCTCCCCGTCGAGCGCCTGTGGGGCGTCGGGCCCGCCACTGCGGGCAAGCTGCGCTCGCGCGGGATCGCCACCGTCCGGCAGGTCGCGTTCCTGCCGGAATCGACGCTCGTCGCGATCCTCGGGCGCGCCTCCGGTCGGCACCTGCACGCGCTCGCGCACAACCTCGACCCGCGGCCCGTGCGCAACCGGCCGCGACGCCGCTCGATCGGATCGCAGCGCGCGCGCGGCCGTGCCCCGTGGTCGCCCGAGTCCGTGGACGAGGATCTGATGGCGCTCGTCGACCGCGTGACGCGGCGGATGCGGAACGCCGACCGCGTCGGCCGGACGGTCGTGCTCCGGCTCCGCTTCGACGACTACTCGCGCGCGACGCGCTCGATGACCCTCCAGGCGCCCACATCGAGCACCGAGCGCATCCTCGCCACTGCGAGAGCCCTTCTCGTCGACGCGCTGCCCATGCTCGAGCAACGGGGCGTCACCCTCGTCGGCATCTCGGTCGCGAACCTCGACGACACGAGCCAGCTCACGCTCCCGCTCGACGCGAACGCGGCGCTCGACGCCGTGCTCGATCTCGTCCGCGAGCGCTTCGGCTCCGCCGCGATCACCCGCGCCGCGTTGTTGGGCCGGTCGCCGGGAATCAGCATGCCGCTGCTGCCTGACTGAGGCTTTACGTTAGAAGCGCGGCGTCGGGGGTACCGGCCGCCTGGGGTGTCGGGTCTCACCGCGGTGATCGTCACGTACAACCGTGCGCGGTACGTCGCGGACGCGATCGAGAGCGTGCTCGCACAGGACGTCGACCTCGAGCTGCTCGTCGTCGACGACGGATCCACCGACGACACCGCAGAGGTGGTCTCGCGCTACGGCGAGGACGTGCGATACGTGCGGCAGGACAACCGCGGGCGCGCAGGCGCGCGCAACACGGCGGTGCGTCTCGCGCGCGGCGACCTGATCGCGTTCTGCGACTCGGACGACCGCTGGCTTCCCGGCCGGCTCGAGCGCGAGCTGGAAGCGATCGAGGACCGTCCCGACGTCGGCATGGTGCATGGACAGGTGGAGCTGACCGACTGCGACCTGCGACCGCTCGCGGCCGAGACGCACGCGAACCGCACCATCTTCAGCGAGGCGCACCGCGGTGGCGCGACCTACGCCGGCTATGCCTCGAACTGCCGCTGCCTCAGCTCGACGATCCTCGTCCGCCGCGAGGTGTTCGACAGCGTCGGCATGTACGACGCCTCCCTCCCCATCGAGGACTACGACTTCTACCTGCGGCTGCTCCTGCACTGGGACGTGCTCTTCCTCGACGGGCCGCCGCTTGCGCAGTACCGGACGCACTCCGAGGGCAACGCCGCCCCGAACCTCGCGGCCGGCCAGATCCGGACGGCGGAGAAGCATCTCGCCCTGCTCGAGGAGCGCCCGGACATCCCCGACGCCCGGCGGGCGCGGCGCAACTTCAACCTGATGATCGCCCGGACCTGGCGTGTTCAGGGCGATCGCCGCCGCGCCCGGGCGGCTGCGCTGCGCGCGCTGCGGCTGGGTGCGCCGCAGGCACTGCGCGTCGCGCTGTAAAACAAGGCCCGGTGCTTCGGGGGACGATCGCTGTGGCTGCGCTGTGCGTGGTCGCCGCCTGGACCGGGAGCGGGCCCGCGGACGCCTCCGCCCGGTGCCCGTGGATGAGCAAGGCGCTCCGCCCGAGTGCCCGCGCGTCGAAGCTCCTCGCGGCGATGAGCACTGCCGACAAGCTCGCGCTCCTCACCGGCGTCGACACGACCGCAGCACCGTACGCGGACGGCGGCGCCGGCTACGCCGGCTACGTCCCGCCCAACCCGCGGCTCTGCATTCCGGCGCTGACGCTGAACGACGGCCCCGCCGGCGTCGCCGACGGCCAGATCGGCACGACGGCGTTCCCGGCGCCGCTCGCGCAGGCCGCGACGTGGGATCCCGTCCTCGAGCAGAGCCTCGGCGCGGCACTCGGGTGGGAAGCGTGGCAGAAGGGAATCGACGTCCTCCTTGGCCCGAACGTGAACATCGCGCGCGTCCCCGAGAACGGCCGCAACTTCGAGGCATTCGGCGAGGACCCGTTCCTGAGCTCGGCGATGGCGGTCGCGGACATCGACGGCATCCAGCAGAACCCCGTCATCGCGACAGTGAAGCACTTCCCCGTGAACAGCCAGGAGACGAACCGGTATTCCGTCTCCGAGAACCTCGACGAGCGGACGCTGCGCGAGATCTACCTGCCTCCCTTCGTCGCCGCTGTCGAGGACGCAAAGGTGGGAGCCGTCATGTGCGCGTACGGGCTCGTCAACGTCGTCTACTCGTGCCAGGACCCGAATCTCATGGGAACCTTCCTGCGCAAGGAGCTTCGCTTCGACGGCATCGTCGTGTCCGACTGGAACGCGACGCGCTCCGCGCCCGCGTCCGCGGCGGCGGGGCTCGATCTCGTCATGCCGACCAGCGCGAACGCGGTGACGACGCTCGCCTCCGGAATCGACGCGGGGACGGTGACGCCGCAGCTCATCGACGGGATGGTCACGCACGTGCTGACCTCGATGTTCCGTCTCGGCCTGTTCGACGACCCTCCCCCGCCGCGGCAGAACGTCTATCTCTCGCACGTTTCGACGCCGGCGGACGAAGGAGTCGCCCTCCAGGTCGCCGAGGAGAGCACCGTCCTCTTGAAGAACGCGGCGCACGCGCTTCCGCTCCACCTCGGCGCGCACGAGACCATCGCCGTCGTCGGGGCGCCCGCCGGCGCCGCCACGTCGGCCTTCGTCGGCGGCGGGGGCAGCGCGTACGTGACGGCGACGAACGCCGTCACGCCGCTGCAGGCGCTCACCACGCGGGCGGCGAAGGCGAAGGACGACGTCACGTATGCGGACGGAAGCGACGCCGCCGCCGCCGCGGCTGCGGCGGGATCGGCCGACGCCGCCGTCGTCTTCGTCTACGACCAGGAGCGCGAGGGCTACGACCGCGCCGACCTCGAGCTGCCGGCGGGCCAGGATCAGCTCGTCGAGGCGGTGGCGCGGGCGAATCCGCACACGATCGTCGTTCTCGACACGGGCGGCCCGGTGCTCATGCCGTGGCTCGACCAGGTGGCCGGCGTCGTGGAGGCGTGGTACCCCGGCGACGAGGACGGCAACGCGATCGCCGCCGTGCTCTTCGGCGACGCCGAGCCGGGCGGCCGGCTGCCGCAGACGTTCCCGACGAGCGACACGGCGCTGCCGACCGCGTCGCCCGACCAGTGGCCGGGGGCGGGCAACGCGCAGGACGCGATCTTCTCCGAGGGGATCGACGTCGGCTACCGCTGGTACGACGCGACGAAGATCGCGCCGTTGTTCCCATTCGGCTTCGGCCTCTCGTACACGACGTTCCGCTACCTGCATCTGAAGGTGAAGACCCGCGGCTCGAAGGTGACGGTGGCGTTCACGGTTGAGAACACGGGGAGGCGCGCCGGCACCGACGTTCCGCAGCTCTACCTCGACGACCCGCGGGCCGCGGACGAGCCGCCGAAGCAGCTCGCCGGATTCGAGCGCGTCGACCTGCAGCCGCGCGAGGCGACGACGGTGACGCTGACGATCCCGCAGCGGTCGTTCGCGTACTGGAACACGGCGACGAAGGCGTGGACGGTGGCGCCGGGGCTCTACCGCATCCTCGTCGGCGCGTCCTCGCGCGATATCCGACTGCGCGGGTTCGTCCGCAGATAACGTCCCGCCGTATGGGACGGA
>JAFALP010000064.1 GCA_019234175.1 Actinomycetota bacterium
GCGACGCCCGTCGTCATCTGCTTCACGACGGACGACTTCCACTCGTTCGACGCGGCGAAGTCGAGCTCGGTGCCGGAGACCTTCACGCCGAACTTCCCGAAGTGCTCCTCGGCCTCCTTCAGCGCGAACGCGGTCTGCACCCACGCCTTCGTCGGGATGCAGCCGACGCGCAGGCACGTGCCTCCGAGATCGGGCTCCTTCTCGACGCATGCGACCTTGGCGCCGAGCTGTGCGGCGCGGATCGCCGCCGTGTAGCCGCCGGGGCCTCCTCCGAGAACTGCGACGTCGACGTCCATGCGGACCAGCGTAACTAGAAGCGCTTGATCATCGTCACGGCATGCGGCGTCTCGGCCACCTGCTCGAACCCGAACTGCTCGTAGTACTCGACCTGGCCGGGAGCGGTGCTGAGGCTGACCGCAGACCAGCCCTGGGCCTTCGCGCGCTCGAGGAGCGCCTCGAGGAGCTCCTTGCCCACGCCTTTGCCGCGCCGGCTCGGGACGACTGCGATCGTGAGCTCGGGCGTCGTCTCGTCGACGAAGCCGAACCCCGGCTCGTCCGCGGTGAAGAGGCGGTACCACGCCGCGCCGTAGGAGTGTGGGCCTTCCATCGCGATCACTCCGGCGTCGCCCTGCCGGCCCCAGTTGCGGACGTAGCGGTAGACGGGACGCTCGGCGTCCTCGCTCATCCGCCAGTGGTAGGCATGGCGGAGCATGTCGCGGAGGAAGCGCGCGTCCTGTCTGTCCGCGGGGCGCAGCACGGCCGCCAGTGTAGGCCGGTGCCCGCCGCGACGGCGGGCACCGGCGCTTCGGTCTAGAACCCTCCGACGCCGTTCGGAGAGCCGAGCCCGGTGGGGCCGTCGTAGCCCGGGCCTGCGGTGCAGAGATAGGACGGCGAGCAGCTGCCGTTGCTGCCCGACGTCACGTCGTGCAGGGCACTCGTGTGCGAGTACGGATACGACCCGTACGACACCGAGGTCGTGTTCCCGGCGAGCGCATACACGCCGGCGATCAGCGGAGACGAGAGGCTCGTCCCGCCGACCTGGAACCACCCGCTCTGCAGCTGGTACCGCGTCGAGTCGTACACGGCCGCGCCCGTGTTCGGGTCGGCGTCCGCCGAGACGTCGGCGACGGTGCGGTGGCTGCATCCCGAGTCGGTCTGCCACGAGGGCTTGGCCTCGTACGAGGAGCAGCCGGACCCGCCGGACGACCACGCGGATTCGCTTCCGTACGTGTTGTTCGGCCCGAGGTTCAGGGTCGTCCCGCCGACGGCGGTCACGTACCTCGACGCCGCCGGATACTCGACGCCGTACCCGCTGTCACCCGACGACGCCGTGATCTCCACGCCGGGATGGTTGTAGTAGGAGTCGGTGCTCGTCTCGCTCGACGACTCGCTGCCGCCGTACGAGTTCGAGATGACGGTCGCCCCGAGCTTCACCGCCTCGTTCACGGATGCGCCCAGGTTCGCCGTCGACGCGGAGTTCGCCTCGACGAGCAGGATCTTGCAGTTCTGACAGATCTCGTGCGCGGTCTCCACGTCGAGCGAGATCTCCAGCGCCCAGCCACCGTTTCGGAGCGGATAGGACGTGCCTCCGGTCTGGTTCACCTTCTCGAAGCACCCGTTCGCGGTCGTGCACGCGGGCAGGCCGTAGTAGTTGTCGTAGACGCCGAGATCGGACTCGATCGTGGGATCGTCGTACGCGTCGACGATCCCGATCGTCGTCGGCGAGCTCGACGACGACGGCAGGTTGTACGCCCCGTGGAACTGCGCGGGACCGTACGCGCCGGCCGGCGGCGAGCCCGACGCGAGCGGCGCGCCGTTCGCGTCGGTGACGACGACCGAGCTGCACGCGGATTCTCCGAGCAGCGTCGCCAGCGGACAGACGCGGCTGAAGAACCCACCGAGCCGAAGGCTCGGATTGTCGGCGGGCCGTGCAGCGGCCCCGGCCACCAGGACGAGCGCGGTGATGAGGACCGCGCCGACGGCAACCCTGACTCTCATTCTGTTCCCCCCTCGATTGACGACGACAGCATTCGCCGCAACCGCAGTGACGGGCACGATTACAAAGACGTCAGGCCGCTGTCAACCGGAATCCGTTAGAGCTCCTGCGCGAGCTGCACGCGGTTCCCGTCCGGGTCGTACACGTCGAGGAGGCGCATCTCGCCCGTCAGCTCGAGCACGATGCCGACGTCGACGCCGGCGGAGCGCAGGCGCGCCGCCTCCGCCTTGATGTCGGGGACGTCGACGTGCGCGACGGCGCCGTCCTCCTGCGGCTCGCCCTCGGCGAGACCGATCTCCATGTCGCCGCGGCGCAGATGCGCCCAGCGCTTCGTGAAGTCGACGGCCGTCTCCTCGAACAGCAGGGTCTCGCGGTAGAAGCGGCGCCCGGCGTCGAGCTCGCGGACGTGGTACCAGACGAGCGGGCCCGCGCTCACAGCGCGAGGCCGGGATCCTCGAGGAAGCTCTTCACCGTCTTCAGGAAGCCGGCGCCGGTGGCGCCGTCGACGGCGCGGTGATCGCACGTCAGCGTCATCGTCATCAGCGGGAGGACGAGCAGCTCCCCGTCGACGGGAACGACTTGGTCGCGCGTCGCGCCGACGGCGAGGATCGACGCCTGCGGCGGATTGAGGACCGCCACGAACTGGTCGACCTCGAACATGCCGAGGTTGGAGATGGTGAACGTGCCGCCCTCGACGTCTTCCGAGCGCAGCTTCCCGTCCCGCGCGCGGCCGACGACGTCGCCACGCGCCTGCGCGATCTGCGCGAGCGTCAGCTGCTCGGCGCCGTGCACGACGGGCACGACGAGCCCCTGCGGCGCGGCGACGGCGATGCCGACGTTCGCGTTCGGGAACGACAGGAGCGCATCCTCGGTGAACTGGACGTTCATGTCCGGGTGGCGCATCAGCGCCTGCGCGCACACCTTCGTGAGCAGGTCGGTGACGGTGACCCGGACGTCCGGCTCGAGCTCGCGGCGCCGTGCGATCAGCTCGTTCGCGCGCGACATGTCGGCGGACACCGTCAGCATGAACGCGGGCACCGTCCACGCCTGCGTCAGCCGGCGCGCGATCGTCTTGCGCACGCTCGAAAGCGGCGTCGACGACACCTCGGCGCTGCGCACCTGAGGCGCGGCGGCCGGCGCCGGCCCGCCGGTGACCTCGGAGCGCTCCACGTCCTCGGCGACGATGCGGCCCTCCGGGCCCGTCCCGCGGACGGCGGCGAGGTCGATGCCGCGCTCGCGCGCGAGACGGCGTGCGAGCGGAGACGCCTTGATGCGGCCGTTCGTCGTCTGCGGCTCCGGCTCCGGCTCGGGCGCAGCCGCCCGCTCGGGTGCCGCCTCGACGGCCTTCTCCTGCTTCGGCGCCGGCGCGGCCGGTGCCTGGGCGGCGACGGTCTCGCCCTCCTTGCCGATGAACGCGATCGTCCGCCCGACTTCCACTTCGCCCTCGGGCACGGCGATCTTCAGGAGGACGCCGTTCGCCTCGGCCTCCACCTCCTGCGTCACCTTGTCGGTGTCGAGCTCGTACAGCGGCTCGCCCTTCTGCACCGCCTCGCCCTCGGACTTGAGCCAGCGGACGATCGTCCCCGACTCCATCCCCTGCCCGAGGCGGGGAAGCTTGACCTCAGTCGCCATTGCGCCCGACCGTCCGCATGATCGCGGCCAACACGTCGTCCGAGTGCGGGACGATGAACTGCTCCATCACCGGCGCGAACGGCAGCGGCGCGAACTTCGCGCCCACGCGCTCGATCGGCGCGTCGAGCCAGTCGAACGCCTGGTACTGGATGACCGACGCGACCTCGGCGCCGAAGCCCATGCGCGTCACCGCCTCGTGCGCGACAACGGCGCGGTTCGTCTTCTTCACGGACGCGACGAGCGTCTCCTCGTCGAGCGGCTGCAGCGTGCGCGGGTCGACGACTTCGACGGAGACGCCCTGCTTCTCCGCCTCCTCCGCCGCTTTCAACGACTCGTGCACGAGCCGGCCGGTCGCGATCACCGTCACGTCCTCGCCCTCCCGGTGCACGCGCGCCTTGCCGATCGGGATCGGCTCGATCTTCTCCGGCACCTCGCCCTTGATCCCGTACAGCGTTCGGTGCTCGAAGAAGACGACCGGGTTGTCGTCGTAGATGGACGACCACAGCAGGCCGCGGACGTCCTCCGGCGTCGAGGCGAAGACGACCTTCAGTCCCGGGATGTGCACGAACCACGCCTCGAGCTGCTGCGCGTGCTGCGCGCCCGGCGACCAGCCGGCGCCGCCCTGCGTGCGGAAGACGACGGGGACGGTCAGCTGCCCGCCCGACATGTACCGCAGCTTCGCGGCCTGGTTCACGACCTGCTCGGCGGCGAGCGTCATGAAGTCCTCGTACATGATCTCGGCGACCGGGCGCATGCCCTGCATGGCGGCGCCGATGGCCGCGCCGGCGAGCGCCATCTCCGAGATCGGCGTGTTGCGCACGCGCTCGGAGCCGAACTCCTCGAGCATGCCGGAGGTGACGCCCATCGAGCCGCCCATCTCGGCGATGTCCTCGCCGAGGATGAAGACGCCGTCGTCCTGGCGCATCGCCGTCGCGAGCGCGTCGCGCACGGCTTCGCGGTAGCTCAGCTCAGGCATAGATGTTCTTCAGCGCGTCTTCGGGCGCCGGGTCGGTGCCGTTCTTCGCGAAGTCGACGGACGCCTCGACGATCTCCGTCACCTCGGCGTCGAGCTCGTCGAACTCCTCGTCGGAGACGGCGAGCTTCTCGCGCAGCAGCGTGATCGGGTCGCGCGTCTCGGCGAGCTTCCGCGCCTCGTCCTTGTCGCGATAGACCTGCGGGTCGCCGATGTAGTGGCCGTGCAGGCGCACGCAGTCCAGGTGGACGAACACCGGTCCCTTGCCCGAGCGCGCGTAGTCGAGCGCCTGCCGCGTGGTCTTGTAGACCGCTTCGACGTCCTGGCCGTCCGCCTTCAGCGCCTTCATGCCGAACGCCTTCGCGCGGTCGGAGAGATCGCGGATGGGCGAGTGCTGCGACTCGGGCGTGGACTCGGCCCAGTGGTTGTCCTCGAGCACGAACACCGCCGGCACCTTCCAGAGCTGCGCGAGGTTGAGGGCCTCGTGGAACGTCCCGATGTTCGTCGCCCCGTCGCCGAAGAAGGCGAGCGCGACGCGCGGCTCGCCGCGCATCTTGAACGCGAGCGCTGCGCCGGTGACGTGCGGCAAGCCGCCGCCGATGACGGCGTTCGCGCCCATGTTCCCGCGCTCGACGTCGTACAGGTGCATGGATCCGCCGTAGCCGTGCGAGCAGCCCTCCGCCTTGCCGTACAGCTCGGCCATCAGCTCGTTCGGGTGCGTCCCCTTCGCGAGGGTGTGACCGTGCGCCCGGTGGGTGGAGGCGATGATGTCGCCGTCCTCGAGCGCGCGGCAGACGCCGACGGCGCACGCCTCCTGGCCGATGGCGACGTGCAGGAAGCCGGGCAGCTCGCCGGCGCGGAAGCGCTCCTCCACCTTCTCCTCGAACCGGCGGATGAGCAGCATCTCGCGGAGGACGTCGCGAAGGTCGCCCTTTGCAAGCGATGTCTTCGTCTCAACCTTTGCCACCGCGCGCAGTTTATGGTTCGTCCGATGGCACTCGTCGACCAGTGGCAGGACATCGAAAACGGCCTGGATCCGAGGTGGCACGACGCGCGCCTCATGCTCACCGTCGTCGACGACGCGCAGGTCGAACGCGCGCTCGCGCTGCTCGGCCCGGCCGGGCCGGGACGCTCGGGACGCGAGATCCGCTTCTTCGCGGAGCGCACCGGCGCCATCGGACCCGAAGCCGTGCGACGGCTCGTCCGGCGCCTCGACGAGGAAGGGATCCTCGGCGCGCTCACGCTCGTCTCGAGCGACGCGGCGCCGCCGGAGCCGGTCGTCTCGCGTGCGTCGCTCGCCGCCGCGTGGGATGCGACGCTCACCGTCCTCCCTGCCGACTGGAGCGATCTCCTCTGCGAGATCGAGCTCACCTCGAGCGACCACGTCGAGCCCGCAGCGCTGCTCACCGCGCCGCTGAACCCGTTCCAGAGCGGCGTCGGCAAGCCCGGCTTCCGCTTTCGCGCCGGCCGCGTCGCCGGCTACGGCGCGTCGCCCGGCATGGTGCGCCGCTGCCTGGAGCGGCTGGACGAGGCGCACATCCCCGGCGAGATCCGCGTGCTGCGCGCGCTCTCCGACACGCATCCGGTCGCGACGCAGGGACCGGTTTGGTACGTCGGGGGCAAGACGGTCTGATGCCCGACCCCGTCGCATGGAAGGCGGTCGAGAAGGGCTGGCCGGTCTACGACCGCGACGGCGCGCAGATCGGCACGGTGCACGAGATCGCAGGCGACACGGAGCACGACATCTGGGACGGATTCGGCGTACGGCTGCGCGCGCTCGGCCACGTGAAGTACGTCCCCGCGGAGAACGTCGCGAGCATGGCCGTCGGTGAGGTGCGACTCGGCATCTCCGGCGACGAGGCGCAGCGGCTCGGGGACATGCACGCCGAGGTGGAGGAGCAGATCATCCCCGAGAAGTCGCGGTGGTATCAGCGCCTCGCCTGGTGGACGACCGGACGCGACCGCTAGGGAGTCGGATTCGTGCAGCGCATTTGCGGGGACAGAGGAACGCCATGAGCGCACGGATCATCGGCGACGGTCTCGGCGGCGCCGCGCGGCGCGTGGCCGACCATGCGCGCGAGCTCGTCCGGCTCGAGCTCCGGCTCGCGGCGACGGAGATCAAACGGAAGGTCGTCGCTCTCGCCACCGGCCTCGGGCTCGTCGCCGGCGCGATCGTCCTCCTTCTCATCGCGCTGCTCGTCGGCGTCGCCGCAGCCGCGGCCGGCATCGCGACGGCGCTCGGCGTCTGGCAGGCGCTGCTCGTGACGTTCGGCGCGCTGTTCGTGCTCGCGCTCGCGCTCGGCGCCGTCGGCGTTCGGTTCCTGCGCCGCGGATCGAAGCCGGTGCCGGAGCAGGCGCTCGAAGAGGCGCGACTGACGACGGAGGCGCTCCGCAATGGCCACTGACACGGAGATCCGCCGCGAGCTCGCCGGCGAGCGCGCGCAGCTGACGGAAGCAGTCGCCGACCT
>JAFALP010000046.1 GCA_019234175.1 Actinomycetota bacterium
GAAGCCCGACGGGTCGAGCCGGCCGATCTCCGCGTCGAAATAGCCGTCGGTCGTCTCGCGGAGCTCGCGGCAGCGTTCGAGCACGCGTTGCACCTCGTCGGATGCATCCTCGAGCGCGAGCTCGCCGCGACGGATGCGGCTGATCGCGCTCGTCGGCTTGAACGTGCTGAACGCCTCGTCGACGTGGTGAAACCAGTCGAACACCTCGTCGGGCACGTCGCCGTCGCGCGCCGCGACGACGATCGTCGTTCCCATGACGTGCTCGACGCGGTGCATCAGATCTTCTTCGCGGCGAGGATCGCCGCCTGCAGGGACTGCTGGAATGCGTAGCTCGTGTCGGTGGCGCCGCCGACGAGCTCGATGTTCGGATTGAACTTCGTCGTCTTCAGCACCTCCTGCGTGAGGAGCGGGACCGCCTGGCTGTTGATGAAGACGGACCGGTCGGTGTGGTGGGGATACACGGGGACCTTCACTGCGGTAATCGTCCGGGTCACCGACTTCTTCGTGCCGACTGTCGTCGTCGTCCTCTTGACGACCAGCACGACCTCGACGTAGCCCCAGCGGCTCGCGACCTCCTGGGGGCCGGTGACGGTCTTCGTCACCGTGACGACCTTCTTCGGTGTGGCCGCAAGGGTCGCGGCCGCGGTCAGTGCGGCGAGCATCGGTTCTCCTTTCTCAGAGGGCGAAGCGTTCGACGTGGATGTGACGGCGCGGCACGCCCGCCGCGCGGACGTTCTCGACCGCGACGTCCGTCATGCCGGGCGGTCCGCAGACGAAGACGTCGCGATCGTCGATGTCCGGGACGAGCTCGAGCAGATGCTCCGGCGACAGAAGGCGCTCGCCTCCCGGCGCGGCGTGGTCGCCGACGACGTAATGCACGTCGACGCCGAGCGCCTCGAGCTCGTCCCGGAGCACGAGCTCGTCCTCGCGCATCGCGCGGTAGACGACGACGTCGTCGCCCGCGTGCTCGACGAGCGCACGGATCGGGGTGATTCCGATGCCGCCCGCGACGAGCAGGCGCTTGCGCCGGCGGCTCGCGGCGTCGGTGAAGACTCCGAACGGGCCTTCGGCGACGACGCGGGTCCCGACCGGCGTCGACGCAATGCGGGCGGTGTCGTCGCCGAGCGCTTTGACGGTGATTCGGAACGTGGAGCCGTCCGGCGCCTCGGACAGCGAGAACGGATGCGCTGTCCACCAGCGGTCGAGGAAACGCCACTGGAAGAACTGGCCCGGCTGCGCGTGCAGGCGGTCGAGGCGCCGGCCGCCGATCCTCAGCGACACGACGCCCGGCCCTTCGTCGACGACCTCGTCGACGCGCATGCGGTAGCGGAACGCGTTCGCCACCGGGACGAGAACGCGGAAGCCGACGACGAGGGCGAGGGTCGCGACGTAGAGCGAGCGCCAGTAGTCGGCGGCCACGGTGTCGAGCACGAGCTCGTTGCCGGTCGGGATCTGATGGAACCAGCCGAGCGCGATGCCGGCGTATGCGAGGAGGTGCACCGCGTACCACCACTCGTAGCGCAGCTTGCGTCGCACGATCACGTACGACGACGCCGCCACGGCGACGAGGAACGCGGTGCCGATGGTGGCGACGATCATGCCGGGGTAGACGCCGCCCCAGACCATCGTCGAGATCTCCTTGCCGATGGGGAACTTGTCGGTGTCGGCGTATCCCCAGACGCTGAAGAAGACGTGCGCGACGACGAGATCCACCGTTGCGTGCCCGTTCCAGCGGTGCCACACGGTGATCCGGTCGAAGCCGACGAGCCGCTCGAGCCATGGGAGGCGCGCGAGGAGGACGACCTGGATGAGCGCGAGGTAGGCGCTGAGCAGCCCGGTGATGCGCCCGATGCTCGTGAGGACGTCGCCGGTCGTCTTCGGCGACAGGTTGCCGCCGTGTGCCCAGAGCCACACGATGCCGGCGGCGTTGCCGACGACGAAGATCCACACCGCGCCGAGGCCGGCCATCCGGCGCGCGCGTGCGCGGCCCTGGAGGACCGCGTCGGATGATCGTCTCGCGATGGCGACCTCGGTCACACCACCATCGGAGCAACCGAGTCTGAGGATCGTCTGTGATTGTCATCGGTCTTTACACAGGGGTTACTCTCCGTCCCGATGCCGAACCTGCCCCGCATCGGGACACGCCGCGTCCCGCCGAGCGTCGCCTCGACGGAGACCGACAACAGGCCGCGCATCACCGAGGTCCAGGGCGAGCGGGTGACGTGGATCCACTGGAGCCGTCCGACCTACGACGAGGTCCAGACGCTCGCGAACCGCTTCGACTGGCACCCGCTCGACATCGAGGACGTGATGTCGCGGCGCCAGCGTCCGAAGGTGGACGTCTACACCGAGGAGGAGTCGAGCTACCTGTTCGCCGTTCTCCACTTCCCGGTCTACGACAAGACGATCGGCCGCCTGAACGCCGGCGAGCTCGACGTCTTCCTCGGCGCCGACTACCTCGTCACGCTGCCGACGGTCGAGCTGCGTCCGGTCACGCTGCTCTTCCGCCGCTGCTTCGAGAACGAGGAGCTGCGGCGGAGCCTCTTCTCGCGCGGGTCGGGCCGCCTCTTCTACGAGGTGCTCGACGACCTGTACGACTACTGCTTCCCCATCCTCGACAAGATCGGTTACAAGCTCGAGCAGATCGACGAGGGCATCGACGACGTCTCCGTGCACGCGAAGGACCTCGTGCGCGACATCCACAAGGTCAAGCAGGAGATCATCTCCTACCGCAAGATCATCAAGCCGCAGCGGCCGACGCTGCGGCAGCTCGAACGCGGCGTCGAGCGGTTCCTTCCCGAGGACCTCGAGCTCTACTTCGACGACATCGTCGACGCGAGTGAGCGCATCTGGGACCTGCTCGACAACTACAAGGAAGTCGTGGAGGCGCTCGAAGACACGAACGAGTCGCTCATCTCACACCAGCAGAACGACATCCTGTACGTCCTGACGATTTTCAGCGTCGTCTTGCTGCCGCTCACATTCCTCAGCGGGCTGTTCGGGATGAACGTCAACTTCCCCGGCTTCGGGACGAGGGCCGCGTTCTGGGCCATCCTCGGCTCCTTCGTCGTCCTCGTGATCGGGATGCTCGGCTTCTTCCGGCACAAGCGCTGGCTCTGAGCGCTCATTGAAGCGAGGGCGCGGCAGGCGTGCGCGCACGGCTCGTCGACGATCACCGGAAACGGCCTGAACCAGACCGACAAGTTCGCGCTCGACGCCCACGGCTGGAACATCTCGAAGTTCAACGTCACGAGCTTCGGGAAGTACACGTTCACCGTCGCGCTGTCGAAGCCGAAGCTGTCCTACTCGTTCTCGTTCGACCTGGAACAGGCCAACGACGTCACCAGTACGGGGTGCAAGCCCCAATAAGCGGGAGACGGGGCTCGAACCCGCGACCTACGGCTTGGGAAGCCGACGCTCTACCAACTGAGCTACTCCCGCGTTGACCGGATTCTAGCCCCGCGCACGCGGCAACCCCGATACCGTTCCGTGCGGAATCCGAACGGGAGAGACACGCATGGCAAACGAGCTGCACGAGACAGCGAAGGCGCTCGTCGCCGCCGGCAAGGGCATCCTCGCCGCCGACGAGAGCACCGGCACGATCAAGAAGCGCTTCGACACGATCGGCCTCGAGTCGACGGAGGAGACGCGGCGGGCGTATCGCGACCTGCTCTTCACCACGCCCGGCGTGGAGGAGTACATCAGCGGCGTGATCCTGTACGACGAGACGATCCGGCAGAGCGCGCACGACGGCACGCCGTTCCCGAAGCTGCTCGAGTCGAAGGGGATCATCCCCGGCATCAAGGTGGACGAGGGTGCGAAGCCGCTCGCGCACGCCGACGGCGAGACGGTCACCGAGGGCCTCGACGGCCTCCGCGAACGGCTGGCGGAGTACCGCGGCCTCGGCGCGCGCTTCGCCAAGTGGCGCGGTGTCTACTCCATCTCGTCGACGCTGCCGAGCGAGTACTGCATCTGGACGAACGCGCACGCGCTCGCCCGCTACGCGGCGCTCTGCCAGGAGGCGGGCATCGTCCCGATCGTCGAGCCCGAGGTCCTGCAGGACGGGACGCACACGATCGAGCGCAGCGAGATCGTCACCTCCCGCGTGCTCGCCGCCGTGTACACGGAGCTCTTCGACCAGCGCGTCGACGTGGCAGGAACGTTGCTGAAGCCGAACATGGTGCTCTCCGGCTACGAGGCGTCGAACCGCGCCGGCATCGACGAGGTGGCCGAGCAGAGCCTGCACGTGTACTACAAGCACGTCCCGGCGGCGGTCCCCGGGATCGTCTTCCTGTCCGGCGGCCAGACGGACGAGGACGCGACGGCGCACCTGAATGCGATG
>JAFALP010000334.1 GCA_019234175.1 Actinomycetota bacterium
GTACTACTTCCACCTGAAGGTCGACGACCGCCCCGGCGTGCTCGCGCGCGTCGCGGAGGCGCTCGCGGAACGCGACGTCTCGATCGCGCGCCTGCTCCAGCATCCGAACGGCATCGGCGCCGCATTGCATATCGTCACGCACGAGGCGCGCGAGGGTGCGCTGAAGGGCGCGCTCGCGGCGATCACGGCGTTCGACGAGGTGCGCACCGCACCGCGTCCCTACCCGGTGGTGTCGGAGCGCGGCGTGTCGGAGCTCGGGTGGGCGTAATCGAGAAATACCGCGACCGGCTTCCGGTCACCGCGTCCACGCCCGCGTTGACGCTCGGCGAAGGCAACACTCCGTTGATCCGCTCGGAGCGCCTGTCGGCGAAGCTCGGCGTCGAGCTCTACTTCAAGTTCGAGGGCGCGAACCCGACCGGGTCGTTCAAGGACCGCGGCATGGTCGTCGCGGTCGCGAAGGCCGTCGAGGAAGGCGCGCAGGGCATCGTGTGCGCGTCGACCGGCAACACCGCCGCGTCGTGCGCGGCGTACGCGGCGCGCGCGGGGATCTCCGCCGTTGTGCTGCATCCCGCAGGCGCGATCGCGGCGGCGAAGCAGGCGCAGGCACGCGCGGTCGGCGCGCGCGTGCTCGAGGTGCGCGGCTCGTTCGACGACGCGCTGCGCTCGTGCCAGGAGCTCGCCGGCCGCTCGTCGTTCGCGCTCGTGAACTCGGTCAACCCGTATCGCATCGAAGGACAGAAGACGGCCGCCTTCGAGATCATCGAGCAGCTCGGCCGCGTGCCGGACGTGCTCGCGCTCCCGTACGGGGGCGGCGGCAACACGGTCGCGTACGCGAAGGGCTTCGCCGAGGCGGGGGCGAGCCTTCGCATCGTGTCGTCGCAGGCGGCCGAGCGCGCGGTCACGCTCGCGTCCGCGATCCGCATCGCCGAGCCGGCGCACCTCGACGAGGTCGCCGAGCTCGTCGACGAAGGCCGCGTCGAGGTCGTCACCGTTCCCGACGACGAGATCACCGACGCGTGGCTCGAGGTCGCGTCGCTCGAAGGCGTCTTCTGCGAGCCGTCGTCGGCCGCGGGCGTCGCCGCGCTCGCGCACGTCGAGCTCGAGCCGGGCTCGACCGTCGTCTGCGTCCTGACCGGCCACGGCCTGAAGGACACGGGCGCCATCGAGGCGCTGACGCCGGCTACGACCGTCGTCGAGCCGACCCTCGACGCGATTCTCGCGGAGGTCGCGAATGCGTGAGCTCATCGTCCGCGCGCCGGCGTCGACGGCCAACCTCGGGCCCGGGTTCGACTGCGCCGCCGCGGCGCTCGACCTCTGGAACGAGCTGCACGTCGAGCCGGGCGACGGCGAGGTGACGGTCGAGGGCGAAGGTGCCGGCGAGCTTCCGCGCGACGCCGACCACCTCGCGCTGCGCGCGTTCGCGCAGGTCGCGCCGCCGACCGGCTACCGCTTCCGCTTCGTGAATCGCATCCCGCTCGAGCGCGGGCTCGGCGCATCGGCGGCGACGATCGCCGTCGGACTCGTCGCCGCGAGCCTGCTCGCGAACAACGAGCTCTCCGACGACGAGCTGCTCCAGCTCGGCCTGCCGCTCGAGGGCCACCCCGACAATCTCGCCGCGGCCTTGCGCGGCGGCGTCTGCCTCATCTGGCGAAACGGCGCCGGCCCGCACACCGCGCGCATCGCCACCGACCTGCCGCTCGCGCCGGTCGTCGTCGTCCCCGACACGCGCGTGAACACGCTCGAGTCGCGCGACCGGCTGCCGCGCGAGCTGCCGTACGAGGAGGCGACGGCCGCCGCCGCGCAGGCCGCGCTGCTCGGCGCCGCGATCGCCTCCGGCGACGCGAACCTCCTCGCCGACGCGTTCCACGACCGCCTCCACGAGCCCTACCGGCTCCCCGACGCGCCGGTCCTCGCCGAGCTCCGCGACGACCCTGTCCCGGGCCAGCAGGGCGTCACGCTCTCCGGCTCCGGCCCGACGGTCGTCGTGTGGGCGGACAAGAGCAATGCGCAGTCCGTCGCGCACGAGCTCGAGCAGCGTTTCCCGGATGCGCGCGTCCTTCCCCTCGCCATCGCAGACGAAGGAGCCCATTGAGCATCTACGACCAGCCGACCGATCCGGCGAAGCGCAGAAGCGCGCGCCTGACCGACGGCGTCGACCGCGCGCCCGCGCGCGCGATGCTGAAGGGCGTCGGCTTCACGGACGAGGATCTCGCGAAGCCGTTGATCGGCGTCGCGACGACGTGGATCGAGACGATGCCGTGCAACCTGAACCAGCGCGCGCTCGCGAAGCACGTGAAGGACGGCATCCGCGAAGCGGGCGGCACGCCGATCGAGTTCAACACGATCTCCGTCTCGGACGGCGTCTCGATGGGCACCTCCGGCATGCGCGCATCGCTCATCTCGCGCGAGGTGATCGCCGACTAGATCGAGCTCGTCACGGAAGGCCATCTGTTCGACGGCCTCGTCTGCCTCGTCGGCTGCGACAAGACGATCCCCGGCGCCGCGATGGCGCTCGCGCGGCTCGACATCCCCGGCCTCGTCTTCTACAACGGGTCGATCGCGCCCGGGAACTTCCGCGGGAAGGACGTCACGATCCAGGACGTCTTCGAGGCCGTCGGCGCGAACCTGGCCGGCACGATGAGCGACGAGCAGGTGCACGCGCTCGAGTCGGTCGCCTGCCCCGGCGCGGGTGCCTGCGGCGGCCAGTACACCGCGAACACGATGGCGCTCGTGATCGACTTCCTCGGCATCAGCCCGCGCGGCCTCTCGGGCATCCCGGCGACGCACGCGAGCAAGCCTGAGGCGGCACGTGCCGTGGGCGAGCTCGTCATGGAGCTCGTGCGCGCCGACACCCGACCCTCCCAGGTGCTCACCCGGGCGGCCTTCGAGAACGCCATCGCCGCTGTCGCAGGATCGGGCGGCTCGA